>JAFYFK010000204.1 GCA_017543805.1 Bacillota bacterium
CCGGGAGGTGAAAGACCGTGGGAGATCTGACAGGCTCCATCAACTATTCGATCAGCGTCGCCGCCCTGACCCTGATGGTCATGAGCGTCATCATAACCAACGTAAGCACCAGCCTCGAGAAAAGCACAAGGCGGTTTTTCTATACGTTTTTCCTTACGATGCTGCTGTACGTGATCTCCAATCTGCTTTCGCAGTTTGCGGAGAACATGGGGACGCCGGCCTTTACGCAGATAGCGATCTTTTCGGAGTCGCTCTTCTCGTCGCTGCTGATGCCGATGCTGACGCTGTTCATACTTGACTGCACCGGAGAAAAATGGCGCGAATCCATGCTGTTTTTCGTGACCTGCGGCATATGGCTGATATATATACTGATACTGCTGATGACGCAGATCACCACATTCATCTATTACATCAGCCCGGACAATGTTTATCACCGCGGCCCGCTGTACCCTGTCCTGCTTGTTCCTCCCGTACTGATAATGGGAGCGAACCTCATCGGGGTCATTCTGAGGCGCAAAATGCTTTCGCAGAAGCAGTTCCTGTCGATCATCACGTTTATAATGCTGCCGATGTTCGCGATGATAATCCAGATGATCTTCTTCGGGCTGTATCTGATAGTTTTCGCTACCGCTGTTTCAGGCATACTCCTCCTGCTGTTTATACTTACGGATCAGATGGAGAACTACGCCAAGCAGCAGAAAGAGATCGCCCAGCAGAGGGCAAGCATCATGGTGCTCCAGATGAGGCCGCACTTCATCTACAATACCATGATGAGCATCTACTATCTTGTGCAGCAGGATTCCGAGCGCGCCCAGAAAGTCATTCTGGACTTTACAAGCTACCTGAGAAAGAACTTTACCGCCATCGCAAAGGAAGACACGATCCCGTTTACCGAAGAGCTGGAACATACAAGAGCTTACCTTGCTGTCGAACAGGTCCGTTTCGAGGACAAGCTGTTTGTCGAATACGTCACGCCGGAAACGGACTTCAGGCTGCCTCCGCTCACGCTTCAGCCGATAGTTGAGAACGCGGTAAAGCACGGTATCGACCCGGAGCTTGGATCCCTGTATATCTCGATCTACACGGAAAAAACGCCTTCGGGCATCAACATAAGCGTCGAGGATTCGGGGCCGGGCTTTGAGGCCTCCGACAACAACGAACCGCATGTCGCCCTGGCGAATATACGGGAAAGATTAAAGATAATGTGCGACGGAGAGTTGGAGATCAAATCGCGCAAATCCGGCGGGACCGCTGTCACGATAAAGATCCCGTACCCCAAAGAATCTAAATAACACTGTTTTCCGCAAGGTGAATGCCGTCCGCGGCGGCTGACATGATGCCGCCCGCGTAGCCCGCGCCCTCACCGCCCGGATAAAGACCTTTAATGACGGAGCCGTCGCAAAGCACGGCTTCGCCTTTTTCATTTCTGACAAAGCGCAGCGGGGATGAGCTTCTGGATTCTATGGCGGTCATTACAGCCGAGGGATCGGCAAAACCGCGCAGCTTTCTGTCCAGCATGGGAAGCGCTTCTTCTATGGAGTCCGAGACAAAGTCCGGAAGGCATTTGCGGATATCCGTAAACCTGACGCCTGGGCGGTATGTGGGAACAGGTCCTGCTGCAGATGCTTCGCTGTCAGCGGTATGGCCGAGGAAGCTGCCCACAGTCTGGGCGGGCGCTGTATAAGTTCCTCCGCCGAGCTCAAAGGCCAGCTTTTCGTATTTTTCCTGAAAATCGAGGCCGGCGAGAGGATCTTCCGACCCGAAATCCGAAGTGCGCACGTCGACAAGAAGAGCGCTGTTGGCGTTTTCGCCGGAGCGGTCCGAATTGCTCATGCCGTTCGTAACGAGCAGTCCTGGATGCGAAGCGGACGCGACGACCTGCCCTCCGGGGCACATGCAGAAGGTATAAACGCCTCTTCCCGCGCCTGTTTTTACGTTGAGCTTATATTCTGCCGCAGGCAGGCCGAGCGCCCCGTGTTCGGCCGAAAATTGGGCTCTGTCGACGAGTTTCTGCGTATGCTCCACCCTGACCCCCATGGAAAACGGTTTCTGCTCCGCCAGCAGGCCTTTTTCCGAGAAATATCTGACGGTATCCCTTGCGCTGTGGCCGGTCCCGAAAACGAGAACGTCGCATTCTATGCGTTCTCCGCTGCCGGTCACGGCGGCTTTAAGCTGACCGTTTTCTGTCTCTATCGCGCTGAGCATGGTGCCGAAACGGACTTCCCCGCCGAGGGACTCTATCTTTCTCCGTATATTGACGACCACATTCCGCAGAACGTCTGTGCCTATATGGGGCTTCTGCCTGTACAGTATGGCCGGATCCGCACCGGCCTCGACCAGCGTTTCAAGGATAAAGCGCTGTGCCGGATCCCTTGTCCCGGTAGTAAGCTTGCCGTCGGAAAACGTGCCTGCCCCGCCCTCGCCGAACTGCACGTTGGCCTCCGGGTCGAGCTCGCCTGTGCTCCAGAAATGTTCGACCGCCTTTACGCGGTCTTCCATGGCAGGTCCGCGTTCCAGAACTATAGGCTTTAGGCCGTAAAGAGCAAAAGTAAGAGCGGCAAACATGCCGCAGGGACCAAATCCGCAGACCACCGGCCTGTGTTTGGGAATGTGTTTTGCCTCTGGAAAGTGATAATGCAGGTCGTCAGGAGCTTTCACGGCTTTTACGCCGGCCTTTTTAGCTGCAGAGAGCAGTTTTTCATCAGAAATCTTATCCGAAGCAATATCCAGACTGTAGACCCTGTAGATGACAGGCTTTTCCCTCGCGTCAACGGATTCCTTAACTATCCGCATATCAGAAATGCTGCCGGAAGCAAGCCTGAGTTTCTTCTCAGCCTTCGCCTTCAGCAGCTCTTCAGATTCGCCTGTCTTCAGTTTTATTTCATGTACGCGGATCATTGTGAATAATGACTGTTTGTTTAAGTAAGTTCATTGACAGCGGGCAGCTCTGACGCGTCCCATGACAGAACCGTGATGTTTCCGGCAGATGAGTGTAGGCGCGCAGGCGCCGTCGATTTCGAAGGGGAAGGACGGCCCCGTAAGGCCCGGCCGTTCTGAGCCCGAAATCCACACGAAAGATGCCGTTGAAACATCCGGTGAAGGAATCAGGACGCGGAACGGGCTGCCCGCTGTCAGCTTTTATTTGATGCAATCAAACGATCGCTGTTTTAGCTTTATATCTTTTCCCCTGCCAGAAGACCGCTGGCAAAGGCGAATGCCAGATTGTATCCACCGCAGACCGCGTCAGCGTCGAGGACCTCCCCGCAGAAAGCAAGGCCCGGCACGAGCCGCGACTGCAGCGTTTCCGGATCCACCTCAGAAAGCGCGACGCCTCCGGAAGTCACCTGAGCGTCGTTCCAGGAACGGGTCCCGTCTATACTGAAAACGAGGTCTCTGCACTTTGCTGCAAGAGCCTCCGGACTGCCGTCAAAACCTTCGAGCAGCCAACTGCAGAGCTTGTCCGGAAGAAGTCCGAAGAGCACGCCGGAAAGCGTTCCGAATTCCTTAAAGCGCGCGGAAAACAGATCTTTAAGCGCTTCTTCGGAATATTCCTCAAATAGGTCCACATGAGCCTCATATTCGCAGCCGGGGACGCGCCTCAGAAATCTGCTCACATTAAATGTGCATATCCCCGACAGCGTCTCCTTTGTAAACTGGAGCTCGCCGGAATCCTCAGCAAGAGCACGCAGCGTTCTCTCCTCATACGTTTTCGGCGCCTGCATTTTTATCTTTTCCGGAGCTGCGTAGGGCGTGAAATCGTCCGGGACGCGGTAAGTCTGAACAGACTGCTCATAAAGACCGATGCGTGCCTTTGCGCGGACTCCTGCCAGAGCGGAGATATCCTCCCTGACCGTGAGCTGCGTAAGCGCTGGGATCGGCTTAATGACAGTATGCCCGAACGCCTTGGCAAAGCGGTATCCGTCACCGAAACAGCCGTACTGCATTCCGGCTTTTCCGCCTGTCGCGATAATAAGCTTTCCGCATTCGATTATCTGTGATGTATCGGAATGAATAACAAAACCGCTGTCCGTCCTGTTGCAAACAGAAGCCGAAAAACCGGTTATGATCTTTACGCCGGCTTCCTCCGCGGCGCGGATGAGCGCGGCAGAGATGCTTTTTGCCTGGAATGACCTGGGATACAGGCGGCCTTCGTCCTCTTCCGCGGGAATGATACCGAGTTTTTCGAAAAAGTTCAGAAGATCCCCGACCGGATGAGCGTTAAAAACAGCCGAAAGAACAGCCGAGGCTGCTTCCGGCCCGGAATTTGAGTAATAAGTATCCGCGGACGCGTTTCTGTTGAGATAATTGCATCGCCCGTTGCCTGTGGCGTTGATCTTGCGCCCCGCTGACAGATTCCTGTCCAGCAGCGCAACAGATGCCCCGGGATGGGCTCCTGCAGCGGCGATAGACGCGGCAAGCCCCGACGCTCCGCCTCCGATTATGGCGATATCATAATATCCGAGTTTTGACATAAACCCTCCGGAGCCTTTTACTTAAGCAGTTCGACGGCTTTTTCCAGCTGGATATCCTTTACGAGCCAGCCGTCCTCGTCATAGCAGTCGTCAGTAAGTTCGATTATGTAGTCCGGCGTTATGCCGACCTTATGTATCACCTTGCCGCTAGGCGTAAAGTACTGAAGTATGGTGAGCTTGACAGCGCTGCCGTCCGACAGTTCGTCTACGGTCTGGATAATGCCCTTTCCGAAGCTCTGCGTTCCGACGACCTCGCATCTTCCGTTGTCCTGAAGGCCTGCGGTCAAGATCTCGGACGCGGAAGCGGTCCCTCCATTTATAAGCACGACCGTCGGGATATCTGTCTTTCCGTCCCTGGTCTTGTAGTAATCGCGGTTGTGGTCCTGGTCCTCGGTGTATACCACAGTGGCCTTGTCCATAAGGATGTCCGCGATGCCCACAGCCGAGTCAACAAGCCCTCCGCCGTTGTTCCTCAGGTCTATGATAAGCCCCTTTGCGCCCTGGGATAAAAGATTTTCAAGCGCCGCGGCGAAATCGTTAGCCGTATTGTTAAGGAACGAAGATACCTGTATATATCCGAGCCCGTCATCCCGAAGCTCGCCGGTCACGCTCTGAAGCGTTATGTGCGTCCTTGTTATGGTGAGCTCGAATTCATCCTTGCCGCGTATGACAGTCAGGGTGACATCGGTGTTCTCCGGTCCTCTGATGGCAGCCGCGCATACGTCGAGCTGCGTCGCGTTATAGACGACTCCGTCGACCTTATAGATGTAATCGCCGGTCCTCAGGCCTGCCGCCTCCGCAGGAGTTCCGGGAGTCGGAGAGACGACTATGACCATATCAGCGTCCGCGTCTGCCGCGACCGTGACGCCAACGCCGGAATAGTCCCCGGTGAGGCTGGCCATCTCGTTGTCGTATTCAGTCTTGGTCATGTACATCGAATACGGATCCCCGAGACTTTCGAACATTCCGTAATACATGCCGTTTTCCACGTCCTCGTCCTTTACGCTGACGTAGTAATTATCCTCGATATATTCCCGTATCAGATCGGCTTTTTCGTAAGTTTCCTGGAATCTTGTCAGTTCGCTGTATTTCTTTTCTGAGATCCTGACATAATCTCCGGGGCCTTCGACAAGATCCGCGGGAGACACCTGCAGATACACACACATGGCGAAGGCACCTGCCAGCAGGGCAAGCGCTATCAGAAACACGAACAGCCATCGCTTTATACGGATCATCGTTATGCTCCTTTAATGTCGCGGACGACCATCTGAAGCCTCCGCCCGTTGTACTCGTTTACGGTGAGTTCTCCCGCCACGTCGACCGACGCGCCGCGGTATATGGTGCCGCTGAATTCCGCGGCTCTTCTGAACAGTATGCATTCTACCGGTATGCTGTCCCCGGTCATGACTGTAAAGCGCAGATGCTGCTGTTCCTGGCCAAGGTAGTATGTGCTTACCACGCCCGCGTTCTTCATGCAGAACAGAGGTTTCTCGTTAGCCTCGCCGAACGGTTCGAGCTTCGCGAGCATCTCCGCGAACTCGACGTTCTTTTCCCCGGAACTGAGGACTTTTTCTATATACAGTTTTTCCGTAAGCAGCTCGGGTTCAGCGTCGAGACGCTTACGCATCTCCTCCTGCATGGCGTTCCTGAAAGCGTCGAGGTTCTCCTCAGGCAGCGTAAAGCCACACGCGCCGGCATGCCCGCCGAAACGCGTGAACAGCTCCGCGCAGGACGAAAACAGCTCGTGCATGTTGACGCCGGGAACGCTGCGCCCGGTGCCCTTCAGAAGCCCGTCGCCTATAGGCGTGACTATGCAGACCGGCTTGTAGAGGCTCTCCTTGAGGTTTCCGGCAACTATTCCGGCGACCCCTTCGTGCGCTCCGGGAGCGTAGATGACGGGCATAAGCTCTCCGCATCCGCCCTTTTCTATGGCTTCCATGCAGATCTTTCTGGTGTCATCCTGAACGGTCTTGCGCTCCGCGTTGTTCTCGACCATTGACAGCGCCAGCTTTCTGAGATCTTCCTCAGGCTTGCCGCCCAGCAGAAGATCCACGCCGAGCTCAGCTGAATGCATGCGGCCCAGCGCGTTTATATGCGGCGCGATTATGTACGCGATATCTTCGGAACCGATCCTGCGGTCGCCCAGCCTGAGCGCGTCAAGGAGAATGTTGAGCCCCGTCCTCCTGTGGTCGTTGATGTACATCAGCCCGTATTTTACGAGCGTGCGGTTTTCGTCAAGAAGGCTCACCACGTCCGCGACAGTCGCTATCGCGACAAGGTCCAGGAGCTCGTTCATGTCGGCTCTGGTAAAACGCTTGTCACCCTTGGACTCAGAGACCCTGACAATGCCCTGCGCCAGCTTAAAGGCAACTCCGCAGCCGCAGAGATCCTTAAACGGATAAGTGCTGTCCGCCCTCTTCGGATTGACAAAAAGGCAGCCCGGAGCGGCAGTCCCCGGAGTATGGTGGTCGGTAACGATCACCTCCATGCCGAGTTCTTTGGCGTGTTCGATCTCAGCAAGGGAAGTGCTTCCGCAGTCCACTGTCACGAGCACCTCGACCCCGTCCTCCGCAAGCTTGTCTATCGCCGCGTTGTTGAGTCCATATCCGTCGACAAAGCGCGACGGAATATAATAGCGGACATTGTCGGTAAAATGCCTCAGAACAGTAAGCAGCAGCGTAGTCGAAGTGACGCCGTCGGCGTCGTAGTCGCCGTAGACGCAGATCCTCCTGCCTTTTACCGCACTGTCAAGAAGCCTGAAGACAGCTTCCTTAAGATCGTTCATCTTGAACGGATCATAGGTGGTCTTAGGCATTTCCGCGAAGAAATCGTCCGCCTGTTCCTTTGAGACGCCTCTTCTTTCCAGTATTTTAACAATAGCATCAGGGACCCCTGCGGGGTCCCCTACAGCTGTCTGATCTTTCTGTAATATTACCCATTCAGCCATGGGCCTCACCCTTTCTTTATGGGGAAACGTATTTAAGCGGATTCTGGTATTTGCCGTTTACACGGACTTCAAAATGCAGATGCGGGCCGGTCGAAGCTCCGGTAGAGCCAACCTTGGCTATGGTCTGCCCTCTGGCGACCACATCGTCCTTGCTGACGAGCAGCTTGCTCGCGTGCGCGTACAGCGTGACAATTCCGCCGCCGTGGTCGAGCATTACATAGTATCCGTAACTGTTGTTCCATCCGGCGACCATGACCGTTCCGGCGTTTGCCGCGACTATGTTGGTACCGGAGGCTGCAGCGATATCTATACCTGTGTGCAGCTTATACACCTTGAGTATCGGGTGCAGCCTGTTTCCGAACGGAGAAGAGATGTAGCGGCTGGCGGACGCCGGCCACTGCATGGAACCTCCGATATAGTCCCTTGTGCTCTGCAGCTGGAGGATCTTGGCGGTAAGGGCGTTCGCCTCCTTGTTCATGGCGTCGACCTGAGCCTCGAGCTCTTTGTTGTCCTTGTCGACCTCGGCCTTCTTTGCCTTTACGCTCTCCTGATCCGCCGCGAGAGCTGCTTTTTTCGCCTCGATCTCGTCCTGCTGGATCATAAGGTCGTTCTTCATCTTGACGAGGTCGGTCTTGACCGCTTCGATCTCGTCGTACTGCTCCTCGAGCCTCGACAGCAGCCTGGCGTCGCTGTCGTATATGCGCTTTACCATCTCGATGTTGGTGAGGAAATCCGAGATACTCCCGGAACCGAGCAGCACCGAAAGCGTTCCCACCTCACCGTTCTTGTACATGGTGCGCAGGCGCAGATTGAGAGAATTGTTCTGGTCGTCGACCTCGGCGAGCTTCGCGTCGAGTTCGTCGCGCTTTACTACTATCTGCTGCTTAAGGTCGTTGATGTCCTTTTCAAGATCGTTTATCTCGACCTCGGAAGCGTAGATCTTGTTCTCAAGGCTTTTGATCTCTGACGCCAGCGCGCTGGACTGCGCCTTCCCCTGTTTGAGCGCGTCCTGCGTGGATTTGATCTGATTCTGCTTGTCCTTAAGGTTCTTCTTTGCGTCGTCGAGCTCGTCCGCGTAACCCGGGGTCACGCTCATAAACGCGGCGGACGCGAAGATGGCCAGCGCCATCAGAAATGCCCTTATCCTTTTTCCCCTTTTGGTCGTGTTGTTCATTCTTTATGCCTCGTTAAGATAGCGCCTCATGGAGATGATACTGCCGAACGCGCCGATGCTCAGGCCCAGGGCGAGGAATATCCACACCAGGTTGAACATCATGAATTCGGTCTCCACGAAGGTCGTCGAGAAGAGGACGAACGCCTGGTCTCCCAGCATTTCGACCATCTTCTCGTAAAGCGCCCAGATGATGCCCAGCGATATGACCGCTGAGATCATGCCTATCAGCATACCTTCAGCCAGCATGGGACCGCGGATAAACCAGTTTGTGGCGCCGACGTACTTCATTATCATGATCTCGTCGCGCCGCGCCATAACGGTGAGCTTGACCGTATTGGAAACGACTACGACCGAGACTATTACCAGGAATATTATTATGACCATGGCAGCCTTCTGCAGCGCGTCCGAGATGGCCAGCACCTTGTTGATCTCCGTCTGGTAGTAGCGTACGTCCTCGACGCCGATAAAGTTCCGGCAGATGGAGGCCGTAAGCTCTCCGCCCTGCAGGTTGCTGAGCGTGACCCTCAGGGAATTCGGAAGCGGGTTCTCCGACAGCCCGTCGAGCAGGTAGCCGTTTTCACCCCAGCGTTCCTTGAATTCCGCCATAGCCTGCTTTTTGGAGATGTACTCGACGTTTGACACGTCGTCCAGAGCCATGAGGCTCTCCATCATGGTCTGGGCTTCTTCGTAGGAGGTGGAGTCCTCGAGGAAGACTTCTATGGTGTCGAACTGCTCCTTTACGCTTTCGGTCATAAAACTTACGTTGACCGTCAGGAAGAAGAACAGGCCGAGTATGAGCAACATTGCGGTTATCGAGAAGAGCGAAGCGAGGGTCATGCCGCGGTTGCGCCACATCTGGATAAATGCCTGTTTGAGTGAGTAGAAGAGGTTCTTAATCATCGTAGCCGTACTCTCCTCCCACCGAATCGCGGACTATGTGCCCGTGGTCTATCGCGACGACGCGCTTGCCCATGCGGTTTACTATGTCCTTGGCGTGCGTTACCATAACGACCGTAGTTCCGCGCCTGTTTATGATGTCGATAAGCTGCATTATCTCCCATGCGGTGTCCGGGTCGAGGTTTCCTGTCGGCTCGTCCGCTATGAGCATCTTGGGGTTGTTGATTATAGCCCTCGCTATAGCCACGCGCTGCTGTTCGCCCGCGGAAAGATGGTCCGGGAACTCGTCCGCCTTGTCCTCTATGCCCATTACGGAGAGGATCTGCGGCACCTGCCTCTTTATGGTGCGCTGCGTGGCGTGGATGACTTCCATTGCCAGCGCGACGTTTTCGAATACTGTCTTGTGCGGAAGCAGGCGGAAGTCCTGGAATACCATGCCGATGTCGCGGCGGAGTTTAGGTATCTGCCGGTTGGAGAACCTGGTGATGTCCTGCCCGTCCACTAGTATGCGGCCGCTGTCCGCGTTGATCTCGCGGAGTATCAGCTTTATGAAGGTCGACTTGCCCGCGCCTGACGGACCGACCAGGAAAACGAAGTCTCCGTCTTCGATCAGTATGTTTGCCTCGTGCAGCGCGTCTGTTTCGCCGAACGATTTTGTTACGTTTTCAAATTCTATCAAGTGAGCACTCCAAATAACGCTATTTTGTAATTTGCCACGTTAGATAATACTATATATATGGATTTTTGTTAATACGGCTATGGCTTTTTTAATAAAAATTTAATATAATCTTCACATGAAAAGCGTACTTATCAGCGCCTGTCTGCTAGGCGAAAACTGCAAATATAACGGCGGGAATAACTATAATGAAGCCGCTGCCGCCCTCGCGGAGCGTTATGAGCTGGTGCCGGTCTGTCCGGAAGTTCTCGGAGGGCTTTCGGTGCCGCGCCCGCCCTGCGAACGATCTGGAAGCCGAGTGATCTCCAACGACCCTGAAGGCCTTAAGGACGTGACAGAAGCCTTTGTATCCGGCGCGAGGCAATGCCTTGAGATCACAAAGGAAAAAGGCATTGAGCTTGCTGTCCTGAAAGCCAAAAGCCCGTCCTGCGGAAGCTGCAGGATCTACGACGGCACATTCTCACACACCGTCATACCCGGAGACGGCGTTACAGCCGAGATGCTTAAAGCGAACGGCATCCGGGTCATAACGGAGGAAGATCTGTAATAAAAGACAAGATCCGCTGCGCAATATTACGCAGCGGATCATATTTATTTTGCGGTCATAAAATGTTTATAAACAATTTCACGGTCTTCTCGCTTCGGTCAGCGGCGCATATTTTGCCGCGCCGCAGAAGAACTGCGCCCAGCCGGCAGCTTCATCCGGCGCCTGCAGCGCTGCGCTCTCGCCCGGATCGATCGTCAGAGTAAAAGCGCTGACGTTCAGGAAGCGGCCGTCCTCGTCATAGCGCGCAAGATAATATATGCATTCCAGCGTTTCCTCCGTGGCATTGCGGATACTCTCCGCGGGTCCGGTTTCCGGGGCAAGCAGGTATGGCGGTTTTTCCGCGCGGATGACGCTTGCCGCGATGTCCAGCAGGCCGTAGCCGTATTTATCGTCACGCCCTGCATCGCCTTTGTCCACGGCAGTTTCGGCGAGGATCTCCCGTATATCCGCCGGGGTCAGTTCATCGTCGATGCTCAGCAATACTGCCGCCGCAGCCGCAGCGTACGGCGTTGAGAAGGATGTACCGGTGGAGGTCACATAGCCTCCGAGATTCCCCGCGGTCTTGACGTTCACGCCCGGCGCCGTAAGGAACACGCTGCTGTTATAGTTGGATCTGTAATACCAGTCTCCGTTCCGGTCCACGCTGCCGACACCGATCACTGTATCGTATGACGCGGGATAATAGAGAGCGGCAGTTCCGTTGTTGCCTGCCGCCGCGACCACCGTAACGCCTTTCTCCTCGGCGTATCCTATCGCCTCCGCAAGCAGCGTCGAATCGCTGTTTATGCCGACGCTCAGGTTGATGACATTGCAGCCGTAGTCGTCGACAGCGCCGTATATGGCGCTGCAGACCGTGCTGGTCATTACGGTCTTTCCGTCCGTTATCTTGAGCGGTACGATCTCCGCCTCCGGCGCCGCGCCTACATATCCGTCGTCTCCGGAACCCGCTATAAGCCCTGCGACGAGTGTGCCGTGGCCGTATTTGTCCGCGGTGTCGTCTTCGTCCGCGCCTTCCATGTAATTGTGTCCGGCCTGCAGGCAGTGATCAAGGAACGTTCCTGCATTGACTCCGGAGTCGATGACCGCCACACGGACTCCCTGCCCCAGATATCCTTTGGCAAAGGCAATATCCGCGCCGATCAGGGCAAGATCCCATTTGTCGGAGGCGTAATACTGCGGCGGATCTTCATCCAGGATAGTCATGACCGAGTCCTGCTCATACCATTCGAGCTCTCCCGCCGCGTAAAGCCACCGCATCTCCGCCGCGCTGACCACCTCAAAACGGCTGTTTCCGTCCTTAAGCTTTACGATGTAATCCGGTTCTTCAGCTACTGCGGAGCAGGTCGGCAGAATGATAACAGCAAGCAGGGCTGCGGCCAGAAGCTGTAACCTGCGCGGAAACTTTTTATTCAGTTTTTCTCCGCTTTTTTTTATTTTCATTTCCGGCTATATAATACCCTTATTTGGCCGGCAAATATACAACAAATAAAAAAATCCAACAAATGATCCGCCGCATACAGGACAGTACACGACGGATCGTTTGTTATTTTACTGATATTTTTATTTATCCAGTGCGTCGACGAGTCTGCTGAACATGACAGCTATCTCGGCCCTGGTCGCCCCGTCCTTCGGAGCGAGCCTGCCGTCGGCCTTGCCCTGAACGACCTTGTTCATGGTCATCCAGCAGAGCGGCTCGTAAGCGTAGCCTGCCACCCGGTCCGCATCCGGATAATCGAGCCGGAAGCTCCACATCCCGCTGAATCCCTTGCCCTTGTACTTGGCGTAGCGGTACAGGAATGCGGCCAGCTGTTCACGGGTCACCTCTCCGTCCGGGTCGAAGGTGGTTTCGGTAGTGCCCATGACGATGCCGTTTGCGGCAGCCCAGTTTACAGCGGTCTCGTAGTAGCTGCCGGCCTTGAGGTCTGTAAATCCGTAAGCCTTAGCCTCCGGTCTGTTCTCAAGCCTCCACAGCATCGCGACGACCATCGCTCTGGTGGTGTGCGCGTTCGGGGCAAATGTCGTCTTCGAGGTACCGGCCATAAGTCCGTTCTCAAGAACGAAATGTAAGCCGTTGTGGTACCAGGCTTTCGGATCGGCGTCGGTAAAGACGTCTATCGGACAGCTTGCATCCTTCGGGCAGTTTGCGATATCCGCACTCTTATCGTCGTAAGCTATCACGTAGCTTGCCAGCGAAGACATCTCCCAACTCAGCTTTCCGTTCGTGTAGGTGGCCGGGATCTGAGTCTTCTCTCCGTTCTGGGAGATTCCCCAGACCGTTAAGCCGGAAGCCTTCTGGCCGTCCTTCAGAGCATAATCGACCGCTACTGTCGCGGTACCTCCTCCGAGGTCCGTAATGCGCTTTCCGCCGCCTGTCATATAGACTTCGTAGACTTCCTGTACGTCCATATCGCCGAGGGCTTCTGTCTGTTTTACGTTCAGATCCTTCTTTGCTATCGGAGCAACATTGATCTGCAGGTCCATTCCGGCGGTCTGCCCGGCAGCCGATGCAAGCGCCTTCGGACTTAAGGTCACGGTGCTGTTCGGAAGCTTAACGGTAAGTCCGTCCGCGTCGTCATCAATGGCCTCGTCGATGGCTTTTACGGTCTCGCCGGGGATGACTACAGAGCTGACGTTCTCAGGCATGCCGCTCAGGTCGACGGTGACGGATCCGGTCTCATTGCCGGCGCCGGTGATCTCCTTCATCTGGTCTTCGCTCGGTGCGGTAATGGTGGCGGTGCTGCCGTCAACGCTCGCGGTGACGGATGTGCTGCCTTCATCGCCGGACACCTCTGCGGTCACAGCAGCGGATCCTGACGAAGATCCGGAGGAAGATGCAGGTTCATCGTCCGAAGTATTGTTTGACGTGCCGCTGACGGTAACGCCGATCTCTTTGCTTATGCCGGAGGGCATCAGCACCATCGTAAGTCTGGTGCTTCCGCCGTTCACGCCGGTCACGGTGCCGTCCTCATCCACTGTCGCCACGTTCGGATCAGCAATGCTGTATACCGCTTTCGGTTCCGCCATAAACACAGTGGAGTCATAGCTGACGGTCGTGGAAGCAGTGTTTCCGCTCTTAAGAGACAGGGCTTTTCCGCCGTTGAAATCGACATTCATCGGGTAGTCCATAGTGAACAGCTTCTGGCTGCTCTGTTTTATTATGCTGCCGTCCTTGTCGATAAGATTTATCTGGACAGCGTCGTAGCCGCAATATTTGAACAGGCTGGCCGGTATGGTCAGAAGCTGCTCATCCTCAAAGACGGAGCTGTTGATAGTTGAACCGGACGCAGTCTTGGCCGGGAGTTGAGCAGTAATGTCCTTGCTGTAGAGCAGGCCCGTCTCGATGTTGCCATAGCGGTCGCTGTCCAGATCGTCGTATAGACCGACCAGATGGATCTCGACGGTGGTGCCCTCTTCGGCAGGTGCGTTGCCCCTGTTGGCTACTCTGTAGTCAATGCTGAACTGATCGCCGTCCTGCACGAGCTCGTTGATCGTAATGTTAAAGTCAGGAGCTATGCTGAAGGTATCGGAATAAGACTTTGTATCAGCATAGTAGCCGCCCTTCGCATCCTTCTCTCTGATGACCGCCTGGATGCTGTAGCCGTCCGGGCCGTCCGCAGGCACTGTCCAGTTGAAGCAGATCTTCTTAGCGGTGTTGACCGGGATGGTCTCGTCGCTGGTATATGTATCACCGATCTTGCGCTTCTGCACGCCGTCCTTGTACTCGTAGAATTCGACCACGCAGCCTTCGGCGTTGATCAGACCGACATTTTCGACAGCGGCGGTGACCTGAACAGTCTCGTTCGCGACGGGTCTGGTGTCACTGAACTCGAACTGGGTCGCCTCCAGAGAACCTACCTTTTCGCAGCGGGTAACGCTCAGGGTCACGGGGGAATTGTAGGTCAGGGACGCAGCATAATAGTTACCTTCCCTGTCCTGAGTCAGGCCGATCTTGCCCTGTTCGACAAGGCGTACGGCCTCTGCCTCGCTCTGTGCCATCAGTTTGGAATAACGGTTGTGGACGATCATAAGATCGCCGTTTTTGTCCAGCGCCAGCGCAAGACCGTCGTTGAACTCATTGCTTCTTGTAAGCCTGTATGGCTTGGACCAGCGGGCGGTACCGGGATCCATCGCGCCGTTCGGATCCTGCTGGATCATGGCGGAAGCGTAGATCTCCTGCGCTATGCTGGAACCGGTCTCGTCTGCTCCGCTGTCTGCGGCCACGCTGTCCGTCCAGACAACGTAGAGGTTGTCTGCCTCGTCGGTCATTACCTCATACTCGGTTATCTCGATGGCGTCAGCGGTCAGCAGAGACCCGAAGTCCACGCCCATAACTCTGGGCTCATACTGTCTTCCTGTCTTTGCGTCAGTGGCGAATGTGCCGTCGGGCTGCACTGCCCAGGTAACATCGGCTTCGGTGTAATTTGCCGCATCCTCGCCCTTGTCAGCGGTCGGAACCTTTGCCTTGAACATTTCGGAAACGTTCAGATATTTAAGTGTCTGACCGTCCTGACGCCAGAAGAGGAAGGTATTTCCGCCGTTCCTTATGAGCTTCGGCGTGCCTACCTCCACCTGTCTGGTCCTCTCAGTCATAACGAAGCTGCGTGTCGCCGGGTCGTAATCCTCGAGCTCTTCGGTGACACTGCCCGCAACGCGGACAGGAACGTAGGTGGTGTGTGTATTGAAATCGTAAGTCTGGACATAGAGAGCCCTGTCATCCGCGGTGTTCAGATCGAAGTCCGTATCCACCGTGTAGGCGTATACCGCAAGACCGTTGTAGCCGGAAGCTACGGTAAGGTCAGTGATCGGCGGGTCGGTATTCTTACCGTTCTTATCGATCAGCACGGACGGCAGGAAACGCTGTCCGCCCCACTCCACCAGACTCTGCCGCTGATCGGCAACGCTCTCCGAAGTCTCGTTATCGAAGTAGTACGTGCGTGCCCAGCCCTTGCCCGGAGTCTGACCGAAGGTGTTCACCGCATCCTCCTGATTGTTGTATAGCATGTATACGATGGCACTGTAGGTCTTGTCGGGATCGGGGCTTACAGCTGCCAGATCGAGGAGCTTCTCGCCTTCCGAGTCGTATTTGGAGTCATTCTGATCCGTCTTGGTGTAGTAGACGATATAGTCGCCGGTCTCGCCGTCATAGACCGCCTGTGGGAAGTCGTCGTAGTAATCGTCGTCCGTAAGCTGGACAATAGGTCCTAAGCCCGGTCTGGACTTATTGAACTCAACAGTAAAGATATCGAATATCTTCATTGCGGCTGCCGGATCCTTCTCCAGAGCCTGCTGAACCAGTTCGGGATCATCCGAGCCGATCTTCTGCGCAAATTCGTCCTTCAGGGCATTGTACTTGGCGTTGGAAGCGGATGCCCAGGAGATTATGACCTTGTTGCCGGCGTCGACCAGATTTGGCCTGCTGTCGGCGGTCATGTCGTTCTGTACGGTCTGAGGCTCAGTCCATGTATCGTATGTTGCGTCGTAGACTGTCCACTTGAGCGTTGCGGCCTGCATGGCGTCTCTTTCGGGACTGTCGTCCAGGAAGACCATAAGGAACTTATTATCGCCAATGTTGATTATCTTGCTGGAAGGCTGAGCAAAAGCATTCTCAACGATATCCTTTGTTACGACCGTACCGTATGCCGCCATCAGCTGGCCGTCATTGGCCACCCACTTTGAATCGACATGCGGGTTGGTGTGGTAAGCGAGTCCTGTAGGCTCATCGTCCTGCAGCACCGCGTTCATGACGGTACCGACAAGTCCGCCCTGCTTATTCATTTCAATGGCGTTGGCAGTGGTCCAGGTGATGATGTCGTGGTCGTAAGCCCATTTCTTGAGGTCGTAGGTCTTATCCTTGATGGCTTCGACATCGCCCTGATACTTATCCACGAAATCGCCAAGCTCCCGGCACTTCTGAAGGGCAGTTGCCCTGTCGGCCGCAGTACCGTGTTCGTCTTCTATGCCTTTTTCGACATAGCTGATGCATTTATTGGCCCTGCGGACCTCCTGGAAGTAATACATGAAGCCGTCCGCAAGAGGCAGAGGCCAGGATGCCGAGTATACGTCTATTGATGTTATCACAAGGTCTATAGTCCCTGTGAAGCCTGCTTCGGTCACGTAGCCCCAGCCTGTGTCAAACAGATCGGGGAACCAGTCTGTGACATTGTTGCTGTAGCCGGACTCAAATACCAGTTCTACGGTGATCCTCGCGCCGAGTATCTTGTACCAGCCTACGCCGAAGGTTCCGGATACATAGATGCGGCCCTTGAACTCGAAGTTGAAGCTGTAGTCCTGCGCGTGGACCTGGCTCTTGTTCTTGAAATCGTCAAGCTTCTCGTACTCGGCCAGCGTCTTGTTCGGATCGGCTGAAGCGCCGAGGAAGAAGGTGACGTTCATGCCTGCCTCAACGTTGACATAAGCGGGGATGGGTCCCAACATGAAAGGCCATGTATAGCCCACGCCGCCTGTAAATCCGATGAAGCCGCCCGCGCCCATGAAGACCGCGTCATGGCTCTTCCCCACTCCGCCGTCCTTAGTCATGGAAAGGTCGATATAACCGAAATCGATATAGATGCCTACATAGACCGCGATCTTAAAGTAGGGCCCGCCGAAATTGCTTAAATTCCTGGCGCCATAAGCGGCGGAATGGCCTATTCGGGAAACGTTATAGGCCTGATCCAGGTCAGAGGCGAGGCCGTAAGCATTCTGGATCGCGTTATAAGTCTGATTTTCCGCATAGGCTGCTTTGAATGAACCGACAGAATGGTAAGGATTCCTCTGACTGCTGTATCCGCTGCCGCCGCCGGTGCTGACGACAACGCCCAGCATGAAGCGCACTCCGCCGTAGAATGTCTCTTCGAACTTGACCAGTATGCTGAAGACGAAGCTCTGCGTATAGCCGCCGCCCTCGCCCCCGGCATTGCCTCCGGCAATTTCGTCGTCGCCGAAGTCCAGGCCGTCTTCATCGTCATCTCCGCCCATGGATTCAAGATCGGCCATGAGGGAATCCATCTCAGCGCTTGCCGTGGCGCTGGAGACTACCCTGGATACGACGGTGACCGCTGCGGTTATAGCCCCGATGTAGGGGAAGGAACCGAAGCTTGCGCGCTTGTCGTCCGCAAGCAGGTTTCCGTCCTCGTCCGTCTTGGGCTCGACGCCCAGAAGGCTTGCAACGTCTTCAATGTCGTAGTCAAAGACCTGAGTCTTGAAATCCGGATCTGATATTACTGCATAACCTGTAGAGACCGGATCATAAACCATCTGCTTTTCGCCGGTAAAGGCGGTGGTCACGGTCTGCTTGTCCGTTGTGAGCCTGCACATCAGCACGTCGCCGTAAGTCCAGGATTCGGGATTCTTCGGAGTGAACTGCGCAATATCAAGAGTAAAGGTCCCTCCGCCGTTTCCGTCAGGCACCCAGCCCCATTTTGCGGGAGAATCCTTACTAGGCGTGACGTTGGAAGAGAAGTACCCGTGGATCTCTCCGGTATTCTGATCCTGGAAGTAGACTGTTACGTCCTTTATGTTCTCAGTAAGGATCTGGCCGTTAAGAACATACTGGCCGCCCACGACCTTGATGTCAGCGAGCAGTCTGTTGCCGTTCATGGCAAGAGCGTCGACCACACCTGCGATCTTTCCGCCCTGCTGTACAAAGGCGCTCTCGAAATGAGCTCCGGTGGACGAGAAGTTCTCGACCGTCACGAGGCCGGCCTTGGCCTTTACAGCCTTGACGCTTTCGCTGTCGACAGTCACAGCGGAATAAGTCCTGGAGGTCGCGGCGGGGACCATGGCCTCCTTAATGCTGCTGACGCCGTTATAGTTGATCAGGAAGCGTACAAGAGTGCTGGCGCACACGCGCACCGCAGGCATTTCAAATTCGCCCTCTTCGTTCGTCCAGGCGCCTGTCTTACCGTAGGACACATAGGCGTTCTCAGCCGCGATAATGTCGTTTGCGCTGCGTTCCGTGTTAAGGTTGAATGTAGAGCTCGCCACTGTGCCGCTTAAGGTCATATAGGTGAGCTTCTGGCCCGTGGGCACAGTCAGTTTGATGACATTGTCCGCAGGCTGGGGATTCGTAAGATGATAGAACGTTTCGCCGGAATAGGTCTTATTGTCGGACGTTGTCCAGCGCGCGATGCTGCTGCCGTCCTTTGCATAGGCCTCAAGCGCGTAGACGTCGTTGATGAGGACCTTCCTGGCGACGACGATGTAGTAAATGCCGTTATCGTTTGAAATGCTGACATGATTGCCGTCGGCGAAGATGCCCCTGGTCGTGTCGAGCTTTTCATACTCAGCGTCAGTGACCGTGACCACCAGATTGTTCGCATTGCTGGTGAAGACCGGCCTGAGCAGATAATGAGGTCTGTCGACGTCCTTGCCGCCGCTGTTCTTTCCGCTGAGTTCAAAGGGGATCGAACCGTTGACGTAGCCTACCGTGTTCCAGTTGACCAGGTCGCCCGTGCTGCCCTGCGTGCGCAGTTCGTAATACACGCCTACAGGCTCCATCTCATTCTCTGTTCCGTAAGCGGTGAGGATGGTCGACAGGGTCAGATTGTCACCGAGGTGGTAAGCGACACCGGTGGGAAGATTCAGATAGCCGCTGGCATCACTCTGGATCTCCAGTTCGACATCGATATAATCGAACACCGGGCGGAAGACAAGGTCGCCCTTGTAACTCTTTCCGTTGAGATTGCCGTTTTCGGACCATTTGATCGCTCCCATTTTGTAGAGCTTGTTGATCGTTTCCGCGTCCAGATTTACAACGACGCTCGAAGTCTTGCCGTCGATAGAGGCAAAGCTCTTCCATTCTCCCGTAGCCGGGATCTGCACATCAAGGCCGACAAGCTGCAGCGGGTTATTGGTCTTGGCTGTAACAGAGAAGCTGTCTTCCGTCCAATAGCTGGCGCGGGAATTGTCTCTGCTGTCCAGGTATACCGCTTCGTAGTCTGCAAGCACGGTATCGTCGTCAACGCCGATCAGGGGCTTTACCTCCGGCGCTTCGAGCTTCACGTCAAACTGACGGAGAATATAATGGATATCCTCAACGTAAAGTTCAGGCCAGCTGTCCTGCCATCTGAAGCCCTCCGTCGCGTCTGTGTTTTCACAGTAGACACCGATGCTGGTGATCTTGGCTGCTTCCGGATCGATGGCGTTCCAGGCGCAGTAGAGCCAGTGGCCATAATACCAGCCGTCGTCATCGAAGCGGTCGTCCATCGCACTTTCGAAACGGTCCGGGTAATGACGGCCGATCCGCCAGCTGACGTCGCAGTTGTTGGCCTGACCGTAATAGTCCAGGTAGATGCCGTCGTAAGCGACTCCTTTGAGCATGGATGTCCACATATAGTAAGCAGCCCACTCTTCCACTCGGTTGTGAGTGCTGAGATAGACCTGGGTGTCGCTCTTGAAGCAGCTTCCGCTGCCGCCGGAAAGTGTGCCGGATTTGACCTGTATGGGGTCCATCGACACGGGTCTGCCGGTCTGAGCGATAGTCTTGTTGTCGAACATCAGCTCACCGTCGCCGGAAATGTTCTTCGCCGCCGGAATTATGACGTGAGTAGTCGAAAGTGTTATATTTTCATCAGAAAGAGGTGTTATGGTCACATAAAAGTCTTTCTGCTCCGTTCCGTGGTATACAGGGATCTGTATTGAACGGGTGGTAAGACCCATGGAGAAATACAGCTTGGCGCCGATGCCGCTGTATTCATCGCCCTGCTTTGCGCTGCCGTCCCAGGAAGAGACGCGCACTCCCTTAAGCGCATTGATCCTGCCGCTGCGGTTGACGGTAATGACCGCCACACCGTCCTCGGCATATACGGTGCTCTGAGCCATGCTTATGGTGACAGGCGAAGGTTCGTCCTCATCCCGGATGATGACAGAAACGGGGTTGACGTCTTCTCCTATCTCAAAGCCCTCGCCGGGCTTCTTGAGCATCAGCATTATCATGGCGTCGCCTTCGGCGGCGTCGGAATGCATCGGTGTAACGACAAGGAATTTGACCTTCTCGCCTGCGGAGAAATACAGGCGGTATTCCTTGCCCGGATAGCTCTCCTGTGTGGCGTCGGCCATCTCCTGATCAAACTCGTCCTCAGTCATGGTGTTGGTTCCGAGGCCGGTAAGGAGATCTCCGCCTTCAAGCTTCTGACGGTCGGATACGGTTCCTGTATATCTGTTGCGCGCGTCGCGCAGCGCTCCCGCCGAAGAAGCAGGCTTATCCGTATTGCGTTCCGTGAACCACCCAGTCTCTTCGACATCGCCGGGAATGACAGCCTCTTCTGCAGGCATTGCTTCTTCGGGCTCCCCGGGTCCTTCTTCGAGTACCGGTTCTTCAGGCTCTTCTTCGAGTGCCGGCTCTTCAGGCTCTTCAGCTTCAGGTTCATTCTGAACTGCCGGATCGCCGTTTTCGTCGAGAGGCGTTACGCTTACGGTACCTACCGTGTTGCCTTCGCCGTCCACTATCTCAGCACCGCCGTACTCGTTTATCGCATCGCCCAGATCGTTTTCGTCACCGACCTCGACTTCCTCTATGCTTTCCGCATTCTGAATAAGGTCGACGATGGCATCGCCGCCGAAGACGGTCTCCGGCTCGACATCCTCTTTATATATCTCCACGGTATAGTTCTCATCGTGGCGGGCGCTCAGGTCTATGAGCTTAAGCGTTACCTCCGTCTCCACATCCGTATCGCCTGTGCGCTGGATGGGGATGTAGAGCTTATCCGTGCTGTTTTCGCTGATAGTATAGCTGGATTCCGGTATGAAGAACCAGTTCCCGCCGTCCCGGAACTTATCCGGTACGGCCAGCGTTATCTCTTCCGTCGGGTCGATCTTTCTGACGATCTCTTCCGCAGCCCAGACTATAGTATATTGACACAACTGGGTCAGCATGAAAACTGCCAGAAGAACGGCGATGGATCTTCTGCAATGTCGCTTCATGAGTGTATTCCTCCTGCTTATATTACAGTCTGTTTAGACCTTGTCTCTTAATTCGGCAGTAATATCACTGACGGGAACGCGGGGAGCGTTGGCTAAGCCGCGTCCGCCGGCGACATCGTCCATTACCTTGTCTTCCAGTTCCTTCAAATCGGTTTCCGGCATGACATCCGGCGTTCCGGCTGCCTTTGCTGCTTTGTGATTCTTTTTTCTGAATAACATGACTGTATCTCCTTTATGTGGTAAATAAATTTTCATTAGTATTTTAGATATTCAATTATATTATATGTTTATAGATTATTACGAATAACAGGATTATATGTAAGTGGATGTTTCAAAATGAATCATTTTTTGTAACAGTGCTATTGCGCTTTTTTCCGCGACAGTTTATCCTTTGTCCTGTAAAATGCTGAAAGGTGCGAGATACCATGACCAAGTCCTTCGGCGAGATACTTCGCCGTCTGAGAATCGAAAAAGGCCTGTCCCAGCAGCAGCTTGCGGACAGGCTTTACGTACAGCGTCCGAGCCTCACTAACTGGGAGACAGGCCGCCGTATACCTGACGTGGTCATGATCTCCAGAATTGCAGAAGCTCTGGGCGTGGAAACTTCCGCCCTTCTGGATGCAGCAAAGGAGCCCGGAGAGGCTCCGAACGTTATGCTGGTGGACGACGAAGCCATCATACTCGACGGCGGACTGCCTGTTTTGCGGGAAGCTCTGCCGAAAGCGAATATTGTGGGATTTACAAAGCCGCTTGAGGCGGTCGAATACATCAGGAATCATCCCGTGGCACTGGCATTTATCGACATCGAACTGGGGCGTGCAAGCGGTCTTGACCTGTGCAGGGAGCTGCTCAGCATAAAGCCCCGTACTAACGTGGTCTTCCTCACCGCTTTCCGGGAATATTCCTTTGATGCCTGGGGCACAGGCGCCTGCGGTTTTCTGCTGAAACCTCTGGAAGCGGATGCCGTGCGCGCACAGCTTTCCTGCCTGCGTTTTCCTGTTGAGGGCCTGCTGTAATGGAATTGTATTACTCATCGATCATGGAGGCTGCCGCGATCCCGTTCGGAATTTCCGGACTGGTGGTTATGTATTTTGCCCGCGGCATCGACAGATGGCCAAGGCGTCTCTGCATCGCCATAATGTGCTCCTCGGTCGCAGCGGCAGTCTTAAACCTGCTTGGAAACGCCGCTTTTTATTATCACGCGTCCCTTCCTCTATGCTGGGCGGTGATTATCGCAGAAAACCTTATAGTCCCGATCCCGTCACTGCTGATAACCGCATATCTTTTGTACTGCTCCGGAGAAGACTGGCGCAGCAGCGCATTGATGCATATTCTGGGGGCACTTACATGCATCCTGATCCTCGCTGAGATCGTGGGATACTTCACCGGCGAGCACTCCATCACCCCTGAATACAGAGTCAGCTTCGGCAGATTGTCCGTTTACTATTGGGTCCTGATGGCGGCTATGACGGTCATTTTCCTCATGGCCATCATCAGAAGATGGAAAAAGCTGACCACGCCGCAGCGAATCATTTTTCTTGTAAGCTTCATCTCTCCGTCCTACATACAATGTGTGCTTCTTACTCTTATCATCCTTGCAGATCTTATACACAGCTATACGAAGCAGATGGAAGAAACGGCGCGTCAGAAAACGCAGATCGCAGTACTGAAGATGCGTCCGCATTTTATCCATAACACACTGATGAGCATCTACTACCTCTGCGCAAAAGATCCCGAGAAGGCGCAGAAAGTCATAAAGGATTTCTCCCGGTACCTGCAGAACAATTTCACCGCGATCGCAGAGGAATCGACTGTCCCCTTCTCCAAGGAACTGGAGCACACGCAGGCGTATCTTGCGGTGGAAAAGGCGCGTTATGAAGGCCGGCTGTTCGTGGAATTTGACACCCCCAATACATTTTTCCGCATCCCGCCGCTTACGCTGCAGCCCATCGTGGAAAACGCCATAAAGCACGGACTGGACCCCGACCTCGAACCGCTGTATGTTTCCGTGGTTACTGAGGATGCCGACGACGGCGTCCGGATAATCGTGGAAGACACAGGACCCGGTTATGCCCCGTCGGATGACAGACCGCACTTTGCCCTCGACAATATCCGCGAACGGCTGGAGACCATGTGCGGCGGCACTCTGCAGATCGAAAAGCGCGACGCCGGCGGCACAAAGGTGACTGTTTTTGTTCCCTGGAAAGACGTGAAAAAATAAAAAGATCCGCTGCGCAATATTACGCAGCGGATCTCTTTTTTCTCTAAAAAGTTTTAGCCTGGCGGCCACTCCATGTAGCGTTTGCCAAGCAGATGGATGTGCAGGTGGTGAACTGTCTGCCCGCCGTCCTCGCCGGTGTTTATGACAACGCGGTAGCCGTTCTCGAGGCCGAGTTTTCCGGCTATCTCAGAGGCTTTGAGCAGCATGTGCCCGAGCAGCGCGTGGTCTTCGGCCGTGCATTCGTCCAGAGAACCCACATGCTTTTTAGGCACAATCAGAACATGGACCGGAGCCTGCGGCGCAGCGTCCTTAAACGAGCAGATCAGGTCGTCCTCGTAAACGACGTCGGTCGGGATCTCGCCGTTTGCGAGCTTGCAGAAGATGCAGTCGTCAGCCATTTCGTTTCTCCTTTCTTCCAAATACCCCGTCCTTCCAGGGCTTTTCGATAATTATATCAGCAAATTCGCCCTCCGTGTCAATATCGGATGGGAAATATACAACAGTGTAGTTGGACGCGTGACCTTTCCATACAGGCGTTCCGTCCGGCATCAGGTCGCTGTCCGGTTCCTCGGCAAGGACGCGCTGGACGGTTCCGGTCAGTCCTTCGCGGAACCTGAGGGAAACGCCGTCCGCGAATTCTATCAGCCTGCGGTTGCGCTCCTTTTTCTCCTGCATGTCTATCTGCCCGTCCATTTCCGCCGCCGGGGTAAACAGCCGCTTGGAATACGGGAACGCATGCACGTGAAGGAAGTCTGCCCTGTCCACCAGTTTAAAGCTGTCCTGAAGATCTTCCTCTGTCTCTCCGGGGAAACCGACTATGATATCCGTCGTAATACCGTAATGAGGATCGAACGCCCTCAGCGCATCCACTATGTTCAGATAATCCGACGATGTGTAGTGACGGTTCATCGAATAAATTACTTTGTCGCTGCCGCTTTGGGCTGACAGATGCAGATGATGACAGAGCTTATCGTATTTAAAAAGGCGCTTTACGTAATCCGCGTCTACCACGGTAGGCTCCAGTGAACTCAAACGTATGCGGAAATCCCCGGGGAGCGCATCGATGGCGGCTATAACAGTTTCAACGCCGGAAAGCCCGGAAGACGCCGGTCCGAAGCCGGCCTCAGTGCCGTAGAGGGCTGTGTTGATGCCTGTCAGGACTATCTCCTTATATCCGAGGCCGATCAGCTGGCGGGCCTCCTCAACGATGCTGTCCAGCGGGCGCGAACGCACAGGCCCTCTGGCGTAAGGGATTATGCAGTAGGAACAGAAGCGGTTGCAGCCCTCCTCGATCTTGATCATGGCGCGGGTCTTGCTCTCCGGGACCACGGTCACTTCGTGCTCGGGGTATTTTACAGCGCTGACCCTGGCCTCTGTTACATAATTCTGCTTTCTGTCGACAAGTCCGTTGAAATAGTCTTCGACATGTTTGTAGACCTGATCCTTGTCCGCAGTGCCCATGACTATGTCGGCTTCTTCAATTCCGGAGACCTCGTCCGGATTGGTCTGCGGATAGCAGCCCATAATAACGACAAGAGCGTCAGGGTTCTGACGCTTCATCCTCCGTATATACTGCCTGGACTTGCGGTCCGCGAGCCTTGTGACGGAACAGCTGTTTACGATATAGCAATCGGAGGGCTCATCCGCGGACACCACTTCGTATCCGCGCTTTCTGAAACCCTCCGCCATTTCCGACGATTCATACTGATTGACCTTGCAGCCAAGTGTATAAAATGCGATCTTTCTCATTATTTGAACATATCCTTAAGCGTATCGGAAAAACGCTTGCGCTTGCTGTAACCCTCGAGTCCCTTGTTCTCGCCGAACTTTCTGATCATTTCCTTCTGTTCGGAATTGAGCTTTGTAGGCACCTCGATATTGACCTCGACGTACATGTCTCCGGGCTTCTTGGTGCGGACGTTCGGCACGCCCTTTCCCTTCATGCGGAGCACCGTTCCGGTCTGCGTGCCCGCCGGGACCTTGCAGGAAAGCTTTTCCGTAAGTCCGGGGACTGTGATGGTGTCGCCGAGCGCAGCCTGCGTGAATGTGATCGGCACCTGAAGCCAGAGATCGTCCCCGTCGCGCTTGAAGACCTCGTGCGGGGCTACGCCGAGCACCAGATACAGGTCTCCTGAGCCTCCGCCGTTGGAGC
>JAFYFK010000205.1 GCA_017543805.1 Bacillota bacterium
CAGTATCTGCGCAAGGCAAGCCGTTCAGATACAGCCGAGCGCGGAAAGCATCTGCTGGGGCAGACAGCGCGCCGAAAGAACTGGGATCTCCAGTCCATGCTGAAGAACATCTATCTTATGAAGGCCGCAAAGGCCCAGGGCTTTACGCAGCTTGAGGATCTTTACAACTCAATAAGCTACGGCGGAGCGCCGCTCAACAGGACCATGGCTCTCTGCGAGAGCTATTACCACGAGGAAAAACAGCTCGAAGCCGAGCGCATAGAAAGCGAAAACCGGACCAGGGTCAGCAATAAAAAGAAGATCGAAAAGACCACCGGCGTAAGCGTAAAGGGCGTAAGCGCGCTGCTCATACGCTACGCGCACTGCTGTAACCCGGTACCCGGCGACGAGATAATCGGATATACCACAAAGGGCCGCGGCATCTCGATCCACAGGAAGGACTGCATCAATATGATATCCCTTCCGGCGTCCGAACAGGCACGACTCATCAGCGTGGAGTGGGAGAACGTCGTTGACAGCATGACCTTCGACGCTTCAATGAAGATAGTCGCCGAAAACCGCAAGGGAATGCTGGCGGACATCTCCAAAATCTGCGAGGATAACGACATCGATATCAGCGCGCTCAACACCAAGACGGACAAGACCGGTGTCGCTACGATAGACATCACTCTTTCCGTAAACGGCGCCAAGGAGATCGGCAAGATGATGAGCCGCTTTAAGCAGGTTCCCGGAGTGTATGACGTTTACAGGAGCAATAACGCTTAAAAGGAGTAAAAAATGCAGATATTCCAGTTTGTGCTCGGGCCTATAATGACTAACACATATCTCGTCGAAGATGAGGAGAGCAAAAAGTGCTTTATCGTGGATCCCGCGTGGCCCAGCAAGGATCTCAATTCCAAAATAACGCTCGACGGGATGACTCCTGAATACATCATCCTTACGCACGGCCACGGCGACCACACGGACGGTATCGGTTCCCTGCAGACTGCTTTCCCGGATATCAAACTTGTCGCGTCAAAGAAGGAACATGACTTCCTGTATGACCGTCACAAGAGCCAGGGAAAGGGCGGAATAGTCGCGGACATCGAAGTTGCCGACGGCGATGAGATGGAAGTCGGAGGACTTAAGCTGAAGTTTATCTCGACTCCGGGTCACACTCCCGGCGGAATGTGCATTTACATAAAGAGCGAAAGCCTGCTCTTCAGCGGCGATACGCTTTTCCATACATCCGTGGGACGCACTGACTTCCCCGGCGGAGACTTCACAAAGCTGATGGATTCGATCAAAAACAAGCTGTTCGTTCTTCCGGACGATACTCATGTCCTTCCGGGTCACGACGCTCCGACGACTATAGGCTACGAAAAGAGGTACAATCCGTTTGTTTAGGATATCCGTACCGACAGAAAAGGATAAATACGACCTTGCCGAGCTCGCCAGGATGTTCGTTCCGGCCTCGCAGCTGGACATGATAAGCCGCGAGTCGATGGACGTTTCCGAGCTTATGGGCAGCGCCGGCGAATACTTCAAGATACCTTCCGCAGGCCTTAAAAACGACCATAAAAGACTGCTTTACGAGTATTTGTCCGAAGCCACAGGAAAAACGCTGGATTGGGGCATTTTGACCGGCGTAAGGCCATCCAAGCTGTACAGGTATATCTGCGATCAGCGAGGAAAGGAAGATGCCGACAGGGAGCTCCGGGAGGGCTATTACGTCTCGGAGGAAAAGCTCGGCCTTGTTTCCAGGATATACGACGTGCAGAGCACTGTTCGCAGGGATTCGGATCCGAACGCCATAGGCGTTTACGTGGGCATACCGTTCTGTCCGACACGCTGCGTGTACTGCGCTTTTACATCAAATAAAATAAGCAGGCCGGCTGCCGAAAAGTATATGGGAGCCCTGCTTAAGGAGATCGCTTTTACGGCAGATCTGATGAAGGAAAAGAACTGGCGGGCCGAGAGCATATACATAGGCGGCGGAACGCCTACAAGCCTTGACGACGACCATTTTGAGGCGCTTCTTTCAGCGGTGCGGGAAAAACTGTACAGCGCCGGCACAAAGGAGTTTACCGTCGAGGCCGGACGACCGGACACTATTACGGAAAACAAGCTGGCTCTTATAAAGCAATACGGCGGCGACAGGATCTCGATAAATCCCCAGTCGATGAAGCAGGAGACTCTGGACGCGATAGGACGCAGCCATACTCCGGATCAGATACTTGAAGCTTTCCGGATGGCCAAAGAAAAGGGTTTTGAACGCATCAACGCTGACCTGATAACCGGGCTACCCGGAGAAGGACCGCTGGACTTTGTAAACAGCCTGGAAACGATCATCGCCCAGGATCCCGCAAACATAACAGTCCACACGCTTGCGGTAAAAAGGGCGTCGAGGCTTATAGAAGAAGACCCGGACTACGCCTACAGGCAGGGAGAGACTGTAAGGGAGATGCTCAGGGCAGCGTCTGAAATGCTTCCCGCGGCAGGCTACGAGCCGTATTACATGTACCGTCAGAAGCACATGGCCGGAAACTTCGAGAATGTCGGCTGGTGCAGACCTGGTACGGCAAATATATACAACATCAGGATCATGGAGGAGGATCAGACGATTCTCGCTCTGGGCGCCGGCGGAATATCCAAGATATATTATCCGTCGGAGGACCGCCTCGAACGCATACCGAATGTATCCAACTACGAGATATACATAGAACGCATCGATGAGATGCTTGAACGCAAAAGAAAGGGAACGGCATGATAAGCATCCCTAAGGGAACAAAAGACATAATCCCCCAGGAAAGCTACAAATGGCACTGGGTGGAGGACAAATTCAGGCGCATATGCGAACGTTACGGCTATAAGGAGTTCCGCACGCCAATCTTTGAGCACACCGAGCTGTTTCAGCGCGGCATAGGAAGCACCACGGACGTGGTCCAGAAGGAGATGTATACCTTCGAGATCGCCGACCGTTCGCTTACGCTCAAGCCCGAAGGCACAGCCGGAGTGGTAAGGTCCTTTATAGAAAACAAGCTTTACGCCGGGACGATGCCTGCTAAGTATTACTACATCACTCCATGCTACCGCTACGAGAAGATGCAGAAGGGCAGACAGAGGGAATTCCATCAGTTCGGAATAGAGGTCTTCGGCTCCGCCAATATGCTTGCCGACGCCGAGGTCATCTCGCTCGCCTACGACTTCCTCACTGACTGCGGTATAGATGGATTTAAGCTTCATATCAACAATATCGGCTGCCCGAAGTGCAGGGCTGAATACAGGAAAGCCCTTCAGGACTTTATCAGGCCAAACCTCGACAGATTCTGCGAGACCAGCCGCGGACGTTTCGACACAAATCCCATGAGGATACTGGATTCAAAGGATCCGGAGGATCAGAAATACCTCGTCGGCGCACCGAATATCCTTGACTATCTCTGCGACGACTGCAAAAATTCGTTCGCGGAGGTCCAGGCTCACCTGAACGCCATGGAGATACCGTTTGAGATCGATCCGGGCATCGTAAGGGGTCTTGATTACTACACCAAGACAGCCTTCGAATTCGTTTCCGACAAGCTTGGCGCACAGTCCACGATCTGCGGCGGCGGCCGTTACGACCATCTGGTCGAAGAGATCGGCGGGCCGGAAACTCCCGGAGTAGGCTTTGGACTCGGCATCGAGAGGCTGCTCATAACAGCTGAAGCTTGTGGAGTTGAGATCCCTCAGGACAGTGACTGCGACGTATTTATCGCCGCCATGGGCCCGGCAGCACAGCAACATGCGCTGGTGCTGGCGCATAAGCTAAGGGGTGGAGGAGTTAGAACTATGACTGATCCTTCAGGAAGAGGCCTCAAAGCCCAGCTCAAATACGCGGACCGGCTCGGCGCATCCTGGTGCATGGTCATCGGTGATGACGAGCTCGCAAAGGGTGCGGTCCAGCTTAGAAACATGAAGGAATCCTCGCAGGAAGAACTTCCCGAAAATGAAGCGATAAGTAAAATATTAGATATTTAGTGGAATATATTGACGGGTCCTGCCGCTCGGTCTCCCCATGATCTGCGGTGCAGGCGCTCCTCGATCTGGGGATGCCCCTCCTCGCGTCACCCGTCAATATGATAAACTTTAAATATATTAAACTTTTCAGGAGATGTATATCATGGACAAATTACTTAAGAGAAGCGCTTATTGCGGAACTCTCAGAAAAGAAAACATCGGACAGACAGTGACCGTTGATGGCTGGGTCGCTAAAAAGAGAAACCTCGGCGGCCTCATATTTGCCGACATCCGCGACAGGAGCGGTCTCGTGCAGGTCGTATTCGGCGACGGGACACCGGCTGACATAATCGAAAAAGCCAACGGTCTCAGAAGCGAATATACCGTCGGCGTCACCGGAGTCGTCAGGGAAAGGGAATCCAAGAACCCGGAACTTGAGACCGGAGACATCGAGATACTCGCCAGCGGCCTCAGCATCTACGCGGAAGCCGATACGCCGCCCATCTACATCAAGGACGACGACAACGTTGCCGGAGAACTCCGCCTCAAGTACAGATATCTTGATCTCAGAAAACCGATCATGCAGAAGACTCTGGCCTTCAGAAGCAAGATGTACCATGTGATCCGCAACTTCTATTATGAGAACGGATTCATCGAGGTCGAGACCCCCGTGCTCGCGAAGCCGACGCCGGAAGGCGCAAGGGACTATCTTGTTCCCAGCCGCGTAAACCCCGGAAAGTTCTACGCTCTGCCGCAGAGCCCCCAGCAGTTCAAGCAGCTGCTCATGGTCGGCGGGACCGACAGATATGTACAGATAGCAAAGTGCTACAGAGACGAGGACCTCAGGGCCGACAGACAGCCGGAATTCACCCAGATCGACCTCGAGATGAGCTTTGTAGACCAGGATGACATAATCGACGTTCAGGAACATTTCCTGCAGGATCTGTTCAAAAAGATGCTCGACGTGGACATTCAGCTTCCGCTCCCGAGACTTACCTGGGACGAGGCGATGAACCGTTACGGTTCCGACAAGCCTGACCTCCGCTTCGGATTCGAACTCGTCGATATCGCGGACGTTGTTAAAGACTGCGAATTCAAGGTCTTCACCGACGCTCTCGCTGACGGCGGAAAGGTAATGGGCATCAATATCAACGGCGCTTCCGAGAAGTTCAGCCGCAAGGATGTCGACAAGATGACCGAATCCATCAAGGCTTACGGAGCAAAGGGCCTTGTCTGGATCCGTAAGGAAGAAGGGGAGATCCGTTCTTCTGTAGGCAAGTTCTTCGATCAGGACGCTCTCGCGAAGATCTGCGATAAATTCGAAGCGAAGAACGGAGACCTTATCCTTATCGTATCCGGAAAGAAGGAAGTCGTCTGGGCGTCCCTCGGATTCTTAAGACGCGACCTCGCCGGAAAGCTCGGCCTGCTGGATCCGAAGCAGTTCAAGCTGCTCTGGGTCGTCGACTTCCCGATGTTCGAGTGGTCTGACGAAGAAAACAGATACATGGCGATGCACCATCCGTTCACCTCGCCCAAGAAGGAAGATATCCACTATCTCGAAAGCGGCGAGCTTGAGAAGGTCTACGCCGACGCTTACGATATAGTCATCAACGGCTACGAAGCCGGCGGCGGATCTATCCGTATCCACGACAGCGCTCTTCAGCAGAAGATATTCGAGGTGCTGCAGCTTACGGAAGAGGATATCAGGAACCGCTTCGGATTCTTCATCGACGCGTTCAAATACGGCGCTCCGCCCCACGGCGGACTCGCGTTCGGCCTCGACAGGCTCTGCATGCTGCTCCTTGGCACGGACGACATCCGTCAGGTCATCGCGTTCCCGAAGAACCAGAACGCCCAGTGCGTGATGAGCGACGCTCCGACCACAGTCGACGCAAAACAGCTCGACGAACTTTCCATCGACGTTAAGAAAGGCGAGTAAATGGCTGAAAACGCCGGAAAACTGAAAATAGGGATATTCGGCGGAAGCTTCGATCCCGTGCATACAGGCCATCTGATACTGGCAGACCAGCTGAAAGAGGCCGCTGGATTGGACAGGGTGATCTTCATCCCTGCCTACAGGTCCCCGTTCAAGATGGGCAGCAGGCCCGCTGACGGGGCGCACAGGCTTGAGATGCTTAAACTCGCCGTTTCCGGCGTGCCTTACTTCGATGTCTCGGACGCGGAACTCAAAAATGAGGGGCCGTCGTACACTGTCGATACGCTGGAGGCTCTGCAGAAGCAGCATCCTGACTGGC
>JAFYFK010000026.1 GCA_017543805.1 Bacillota bacterium
CTCCTCCACCTCGTATCCCATATCCTTCAGCATAACGATGATGGAATCCCTCGTCACGCCCGGAAGTATCGTTCCGTAGAGCATCGGGGTGACGATCTTGCCGGAGATCTTGAACATTACGTTCATGGCGCCGACTTCCTCGACGTACTTTCTCTCGACGCCGTCAAGCCAGAGCACCTGCGAGAAGCCGAGCTCCTCCGCCCTTCTGCCGGCGCGGTTGCTGGCCGCGTAATTTCCGCCGCACTTGCAGAAACCGGTGCCGCCGCGGACCGTGCGGACGTCTTCGGTCTCAAGCATTATGCGCACAGGGGTAAGACCGCCCTTGTAGTAGGAACCGGACGGCGAAAGAATGACTATAAAAAGCTCCTCGCGGACGCCGTCGACGTGGAGAGTCGGATCGGTGCCGATAATGTACGGACGGATGTAGAGCGACGCGCCTTCGGAATGCGGGACCCAGTCCCTGTCGATATCTACAAGCGCCCTGACCGCATCGATAAAGATCTCTTTAGGAACCGGCGGCATGCCCATGCGCTTGGCGGATTCGAACATGCGCATCGCGTTCTGCTCCGGGCGGAAGAGCTGTATGCCCCCGTCCTTTCTGCGGTATGCCTTAAGGCCTTCGAACACGCCGGAGCCGTAATGGAAGATGTTTGCCGCGGGAGAAAGGGTTATCGGCCCGTAGGGAACGATGCGGGCGTCGTGCCAGCCTTCCATCTCGGCGTAGTTCATGATGAACATGTGGTCGGTGAATATTGTTCCGAACCCGAGATTGTCCTCGTCAGGCTTGGGCGCAGGATTTGTATTTCTTGTAATCTTAATTTCCATAAAAGCCTCTTAAAACTAAATTATTTTTATCTATTATAATAATTAGTCACATAAAATCAACAAAAAAGCCGTCAAAAGACGGCTTTGCGGAATACGCGTCAGGTTCAGTTTCCTGCGGATCTTTTCTGCATTGCGGCCTTGCGCGCCTCGAGCGCGGGGATCAGCAGTTCCTTATAAAGATATACGAATATCGCCGCGACGGGGATAGCAAGCAGCATGCCCGTTATGCCGAACATCTTTCCGAAGGCGATGATGGCGATCAGTATAAGTGCCGAGGGCACGGACAGCGCGCTTCCGAAGAACTTCGGCTTAAGCACGTATCCGTCGACGGTCTGAAGGATCACGGTAAATATCAGGAACGCGATAACGGCGGACGGTTTTACCAGCAGCAGTATCAGGGCGCCTACAGCAGCGCCGACTATCGGGCCGAAGGTCGGAGCCAGATTGGTGACGCCGACGACGCAGGACACGATAAGGGTGTTGGGCATTCCGGCTATCGTCATGAATATGTAGTTGACGAGCCCGACCAGGATGGCGTCCATAAGCTCCACGGCAATGTACTGCGTAAATATCTCGTTGAATCTGGTAAGGACGCTGCTGAAACGGGTGTAGCGGTCCTCCGAGACTACCAGAAGCTTCATTAATCTCCTTACCGCGTCCAGCATGCTGTCCTTCGCGATCAGGAAATAGACAGCGACTATGATGCCTATGGCAAAGTTCGCGAAGCCCGATCCGGCCGACGAAGCGGTCCTGACTATCTTTGAAATATTGCGGGAAAGATAAGTCCCTGCCCGGCTGAGCATACCGTTCTCCCCGACTATGTAATCCTCGATCTGCTCCATGACCTCGGAGGATTCCATTCCGAAGCGGACGCTTAAGGTATCCAGCAGCTTTTCGAGATTTGCGATATAGCCGTTGAGGTTGTCGAGGAAGGTCTTAAAGCTCATCACGAACTGCGGAATGAGCGAAAGCACCAGCAACACCAGCAGCGCGAGAACAAGTATCAGGGAAACGAACGAAGAGACGGTCCAGCGTATCTTTTCCTTTTTTATGAATACAAACACGTGGTCGTTGATCCACTTTGCCAGCGGATTAAGAATGTAGGCGATGACCAGGCCGAGGATGACCGGCCCGAAGAAGCCGAAGAAAGCCTTAACGTACGAAACGCAGAGGCCGATATGCGTTATGATCGCGTAAAACAGCACCGTTACGCAGGCCGCGAGCGCATAGACCTTCCATTGCTTATCTATATTTCCGAACAGTTTTTTCATACCGGCCTCCGAAGGATGATTCAATTAAAATTATACGATTTTGTCGTCCTTAAGAAACATCTTTTTGACATAAAATTTGCAGGTGAAGGCCAGAGCGAAATTTCCGAGAAGATAGCGGAAACGGCGGTCCGGAAGATGCTCGTCGCTGAGCGTTATATTGCCGTCGAATACGCTGCGCATAGCGTTTTCTATAGCCTTGCAGAATCGGTTGTAGATTATGTTGGGACGGCCCATCTTCATGCCTATGCCGATGAGCTTGCTGGCCTCCTCCGTGGAGAAACACATCTTGAGCAGGTAAACGACGATCACCTGCGCCACGGAGAGCCGGCTGTACTTCTTGTTTGACGGCGCGCCGACGATCTTGGCCTTTACGTAGTTGTTGACCATGTTGGGCGTAAGCGGGGCGTAAGAAATCTCGTCCACGGTGGGCCCGAGGACGGAATTGACCAGGGAAATGACCTGCTCCATATAAAGCCCCATATCCGGGATCTCGTTCCAGCGGGGGATATGCAGTTCGTGAATCAGTTTCTTCATAACATTAATAATACCACATGTTATAGAAAATGCAAAACTTGACACAGTTTTCGAAACGTGATAACCTTGTTTTGAAAACGAGATGTGTTTTCCAGAGGAGATAAAATGGCTTTAGATTCTTTCTATAACCGCTACGACGCGGACTCCATGGCAACAGCCATGGAAACATACAATGCGATCCAGAACAATCCCAGCAAGTTCCTGATGTACAAGGACATCCGCCCTGTCAGGGACATCAAGCAGATGATAGAGACCAGCGTGGAGCTTTACGGAAACAACGTCGCTTTTATGCAGCGTTTCGAAAAGGACAAGCCCTACGAAAGCATCACTTACAATCAGATGCTGGAAATGGTCAACGCGTTGGGGACCGCGCTGATCGCGCGCGGTCTTAAGGGACAGCGCATAGCTGTCATCGGCGAGACCTGCTCACAGTGGGAGATCTCCTACCTCGCGGTAGTCTGCGGCACGGGCATAGTCGTTCCTCTCGACAAGGAGCTCAGCGACGCGCAGCTCAAGAACCTGGTCCAGACCGCTGAGGTCACAGCTGTTATCTGCAATAAAAAGCACGAGAAGACCTTCCTTCAGATGAAGGCCGACGGCGATACAAAGATCCAGACCATCATCGGCTTCAACGAAGACGAAAACACCCCGGAAATGCTCTCCATGAAGGCTCTTATCGAAGAAGGCAAAGAGCTGATCGCAAAGGGCGACCGCAGCTTTATCGACGCGGTCATCGACCCCGAGGAGATGCAGATACTGCTCTTCACGTCCGGAACCACCGGCATCGCCAAGGGCGTTATGCTCAACCACAGAAATATCTGCACGGACCTCATGATAGCTCCTATCATCCTCAAGGTCCACGACTGGGACATCTTCTTCTCCGTGCTCCCGGTCCACCACACCTACGAATGCACCTGCGCGTTCCTGATGCCGCTTTACAAAGGCGCGGCCATCGCTTACGCGGAGAGCCTCAAGGCCATAACAAAGAACCTCAAGGAAGTCCACCCGACCATGATGCTCGGCGTGCCGGCGCTCTTTGAGACGCTCTACAAGGCCATAAACAGAAACCTCAAGAAGAGCGGCAAGGAAAAGACCGTACGCACCGTCATGAAGCTCAACAAGCTGACCAAGAAGGTCGGCCTTGACCTCAACAGAAAGCTTCTCGGTCAGATCTACGACATCTTCGGCGGACGAATGAGGCTGCTCATTTCCGGCGGCGCTGCAATCGACCCGGCCATCCTCCAGTTCTTCAACGACCTCGGGATACTCGCGGTCCAGGGCTACGGCCTCACCGAATGCGCTCCCATGGCAGCGCTCAACCCCGACGTTCCTGCGCTGATGCGCAACGCCTCCGTCGGACGCTGCATGCCGACTCTGGAAGCCAGGATCGAAAATCCGGACGAGGACGGCATCGGAGAGATCTGCATCAAGGGAAAGAACGTCATGATGGGCTACTACAAGATGCCCGAAGAGACCGCAAAGGTGATCGTCGACGGCTGGTACCACACCGGCGACCTCGGAGACATCGAGTCCGACGACTTTATCTACATCACCGGCCGCGCGAAGAACGTAATAATCACTCACAACGGAAAGAACGTATTCCCCGAAGAGCTCGAATACTACCTATCCCTTAACCCGATAGTCAAGGAATCCATGGTCTGGGCGACCAAGGACGACGCGGGCCACGACGACGTGATCACCGCAACCATCGTTCCGGATTTCGAAGAGATCAAGGACAGCTATGGCGAAGCCGCCGCGAAGGACGACGCGCAGGTCGAAAAGCTCCTGCAGGAAGTCGTCGACAAATACAACGCGGACGCACCGCTCTTTAAACAGATCCGCCGCATAGTCCTAAGGCACGAGGAACTCGAAAAGAACACCTCAAAGAAGGTCGTAAGGTTTGCGGAAGGAAACAGAAAATAAAAGCTGAATATATCTTATTTCCTGTAGCCATAAGAACGGCTCCCGGGCGTCTGTCCGGGAGCCGTTCTGTTTTGCTATTCAGATGATGGGATCGACATTATGTCGTACGGTGTGGTCTGGTATACGAAGTAGTTGAGCCAGTTTGCGTAGAGCAGATTGGCGTGGGCGCGCCAGCGCATAAGCGGAGGCTGGGAATCATCGTCGTTGGGGTAATAATTGTCCGGAACGTGTATGGGCTTTCCGGCGTTCTTGTCCCTCAGGTATTCCTTTTCCAGAGTGCGGCGGTCGTACTCGCTGTGACCCATTATAAACAGCTGCCTGCCGCCGTCGGTCTTGATAGCGTAGACGCCGGCCTGCGGAGAGACCGCGAGGATCTTAAGCTCCGGCACCTTTTCGACCTCTTCGCGCCAGATGGTGGTGTGGCGGGAATGCGGGGCAAAGAACACGTCGTCCGCGCCGCGGAAGAGTATGGTGTTGCGGTCCAGCAGAGTGTGCGGGAATACCCCGAAGAGCTTTTCCGGCAGCTCGTGCTTGGGCACGCCGTAATGGTAGTACAGCGCGGCCTGGGCGCCCCAGCAGATGTGGAAGGTGCTGTAAACGTGGGTCTTGCTCCATTCCATGATCTCGCAGAGTTCGTCCCAGTATTCGACCTCTTCAAAGGGCAGCAGCTCTATCGGCGCTCCCGTGATGATCATGCCGTCGAAATTGCGGTCCTTTATATCGTCAAAATATTTGTAGAATTTGAGCATGTGCTCCGGCGCAACGTGGGTGGATTCGTGAGTCTTCATCTGAATGAGCTCAACTTCCACCTGCAGCGGCGTGTTTCCGATAAGGCGCAGCAGCTGGGTCTCCGTGTCGACCTTTGTCGGCATCAGGTTAACTATAGCCACCTGCAGCGGTCTTATATCCTGCGTATGGGCCCTTAATTCGTCCATAACGAAGATATTTTCGTTTGTAAGTGTTTTATACGCAGGAAGTTCTTTTGATATTGTAATAGGCATTTTTTATCCTCTTAAATATTATCCAGTGCCTGCTTGATGTCGGCGATCAGGTCCTCCGCGGATTCGAGGCCGCAGGAGAAGCGGACGAGGTCCGGGGAGACGCCGGCAGCGCGCAGCTCGTCGTCGTTCATCTGGCGGTGAGTGGCGCTCGCGGGATGCAGGCAGCATGTGCGCGCGTCAGCAACGTGAGTCTCGATCGCGGCCAGCTTAAGATGCTTCATAAAGCTCTCCGCTGCCTTTCTGCCGCCCTTTACGCCGAAGCTTACGACTCCGCAGGTGCCGTTGGGCATGTATTTCTTTGCGATCTCGTAGTATTTGTCGCCGGGAAGCCCGGGATAAGTGACCCAGCTTACGCGCGGGTCGCTCTGCAGGAATTCCGCGACCTTCTGGCCGTTTTCGCAGTGGCGCTGCATTCGGACGTGCAGGCTCTCAAGGCCGAGATTGATGTAATACGCGTGCTGCGGGCTCTGAATGGAACCGAAGTCCCTCATCAGCTGGGCAGTGCACTTTGTGATGAAAGCTCCGCCGAGGCCGAACTTTTCAGCGTATACGATGCCGTGGTAGCTGTCGTCCGGAGTGGTGAGGCCCGGGAACTTGTCCGCGTGGGCCATCCAGTCGAACTTTCCGGCATCGATTATGGCTCCGCCGACGCTGCTGCCGTGGCCGTCGATATACTTGGTCGTGGAATGGGTAACGATGTCCGCGCCCCATTCAATAGGCCTGCAGTTGACCGGGGTCGCGAAGGTATTGTCGATAATAAACGGAACGCCGTGGGCGTGCGCGGCCTTGACGAACTTCTCGATATCGAGGACAGCCAGCGCCGGGTTCGCGATAGTTTCGCCGAAGACAGCCTTGGTATTGGGCTTAAACGCCGCGTCGAGCTCTTCCGGAGTGCAGTCCGGCGACAGGAAAGTAAAGTCTATTCCCATCTTCTTCATCGTGACCGCGAACAGGTTGTAGGTTCCGCCGTAGATGGCCGAGCTGGCGATGACGTGGTCGCCGCAGTTAGCGACGTTGAACACCGCGTAGAAATTGGCCGCCTGGCCGGAGGACGTGAGCATCGCCGCCGATCCGCCTTCCAGCTCGCAGAGCTTTGCCGCGACAAGGTCGTTGGTCGGGTTCTGCAGTCTGGTGTAGAAATAGCCGCTGGCCTCCAGGTCGAAGAGCTTGCCCATGTCTTCGCTGGTGTCATATTTAAAAGTAGTGCTCTGGTAGATAGGGATCTGCCTGGGCTCGCCGTTTTTCGGCGTATATCCGCCTTGGACGCAGACTGTGTCTTTACTGTATGCCATAGTTTTCACCTCTTTAATCACTATACGATACCTGAAAATTTTATCATCATTAATTGCAATCGTCCAGCAAAAATGCTGTACACGGCAGTCCGTTTCCTGTTAGACTACGGATATGGAGATGTTCAGAAAAATGATCTATATATTTATAATCGCGGCAGTCCTGTTCTGCCTTGTCCCCACGCGGGCCTTTGCTGAAGACGCGGCTTTGGAAGAACAGATGTGGGAAGATCCCTGCGACAGGGCCGATATCCTTGTATTCGCGACGCATCCGGACGACGAAGTCCTCTTTATGGGCGGCGCCATCGCGACATACGCCGCGCAGGGCCTGCGGGTGCAGGTCGTGCACATGATGAATTATTCCGTGTCGCACCCCGTGCGTGAGCAGGAGCGCCTTGACGGGATGTGGACGCTCGGAGTGCGCCATCTGCCGCTGGCAGGCCGCTTCGACGCCAGCTATTCGACAGGCCTTATGGCAGACGGGGAGATCGTGGGAGACAACGCTGTCGGCGACTCTGCCCTCACCGAATACGTCGCGGAGATGATACGGCGCTTTAAGCCGCAGGTCGTGATATCTCATGACCTCGACGGAGAATACGGCCATATCCGTCACAGGATGCTTGCCGCAGCCGTCGCGGAAGCCGTGCAGCATACGATGGAAGAGGATTTTTATCCAGAATCGGCTGCGGAATACGGCGTTTGGGACGTGCCCAAGACCTACCTCCATCTTTATGATGAAAACCGCATTTTCCTGGATCTTCACAGCCCTCTCGGCGGTGAGCAGGGAGAAAAAACTGCGATCGAGCTTGCCGCGGAAGCATATAAAAAGCATGTGTCCCAGCAGTGGTGCTGGTTCTATGTTTCGGATGACGTAAACGACCCGAAGTCCGAGCAGATAAACGCCGCGATCTTCGGTCTTTTCAGGAGCACAGTCGGTCCGGATACCGGAAACGATATGATGGAAAACATCTTAAGCTACGACGAGCAGGAGCGCATAGCCGCTGAGGAAGAGGCAGCGCGCATTGCGGAGGAAAAGGCCGCGCTCGAAAAAGCCGAAGCCGAGAGAAAGGCCGCTGAAGAAGCCAGAAAGCAGGAAGAAGCGCGCCGCGCCGCGGAACTTAAGGCCGCCGAAGAAGCAGCCGCAAAAGCCGACCGCATCGCCAAAGCCTGCACCATAGCAGCCCTGCTTCTGGTAACAGTCTTTGCCCATGTAATAATGCCTAAGCTTCACAGAAAAAGATAGCCCAAAAGCTGTATAGTGTATGATAATCTTGCGGATAAGCGAGGTCAGAAAACATGAAAAAGCAATTAATTTGTCTGTTTCTTTCGATAATATTAGTTTTCAGCGTGATGCCTGTCCGGGCAGCTGCGGCTGACCGGATACATACTGTGCGCCTTACGGGAAGCAGTTCCGATTTCATGTCGGGCTATTATGTTACCTACGAGATAAACGGCAACGAGTACCGCAGCGACCAGGTGGGGTCGACCATCAACCGCCTGGCTTGGAACGGCATGAGTGAAAGCGAGCGCAGAAGCGTCATGAGGGTCTTTGCCTTTGCTCCAGACCGCCGTATAGAGCAGTTCGGTTCTGAAGGCTCCCGGGAGATGACGGACTATATAAATAAGAAGCAGGGCTGGACCGCTGTCTGGGAGGCCTACGCGAAGCGGATCGAAGACCAGCAGTGCGGTCCTCTCAAGGAATATTATTCTGCGGAGAACTACGATGCAAAGCTTGCGGAGCTTCAGAACAATGCCGCGGGTGATTACGACAGCTGGTACAGCCGTCTGATGTATTATCAGGAATACGATGAGGCCATGGATGTCCGCCGCAAGTACGAAGCCATAGGGCAGCTGATGTCCACGGGCCGCTCCGCGTATAACTGCATCGTCACGGCTTACACCAAAGCAAGGGAAGCCAGCGTAAGGGCGGTCTCCAAGGATCTTATTTCCATAATAGTCGATAAAGCCCTGACGCCTAACATAACGGTCGCGCCTACAGCGGCTACTACGGGCATATATACAGGGGTCGCGGATCTGTTCTTTGCCGTTACCGGATACTCTGACGAGCTTACTCAGAAGGTCGTGGGAAAAGCGCAGGGCGGAATGGATGCCGTGGAAGTGATCAATGCCATGAAGGAGCTTGCGCAGCTGAATTACCAGCTTGCCGCACACTGCTACAGGCAGGCGGAAGCTTTAAGCAACAGCATTCCGGCAGAGGCAGAGGCCGCTCTTGCCATCTGTCAGGCGAAGCGCAACGAAGAACAGCTGCAGGCCGCGCGGGACGCGGACGCAGAGCGGCTGGAAACTGAGCAGCAGCAGCGCGATGAAGCCATAATGCCGGAAAAGGAAACGACTCTTTACGACTTTATTGTCGGCACACCGCCTGTCTGGGCTCCCGATCCGAACTGGAGCCAGAGTGAATTTAACAGCGCGTATCAGCAGTATTATGACCGTGTGCAAAGCTATATTGCCGCGCGGCAGGGACGGCTTGATGATGAGTACGATTCGCTTGCAACTGACTACCTTGCCTGGTACAACAATTACAGGAGCGCTATCACAAGTCTTTCCGAATCCCACAGCAGTCCGATTCCGGACCCGTATCCTTATCGTCCCACGGACGATACTGCGGTGCTGGGACAGTACATCTATTTTACGGACGCGGAGCTTAGGGCGTACAGACAGGCCTGCCAGCAGTACCGGCTGGACATCCTGAATTTCAGCACCGACCGGGCTGAATATTCCGAAGATGCCAGGTCGATCTGGGCATCGGCTGTTTCCGGGCTTGAGGAAATAAACTCGCGCCGCAGCGCTCTTGTCTCGGCTCTTTCGTGGAGCTATTCCTCGAGCAACGGAGGCGCGGTGCAGGTGTCGTTTACTGTTTCACAGCCGAATCTATACGATACTGAAGAAGATGACGGCGTAAAGGACCATACCGCTTCCCTGCTGGATTCTATCGCTGCCGCGGCGGATTACTGGAGCGAGGAAAGAGCCTATTCCTGGGAGTACACGAGCCAGCTTACAGAAAATCTTGAAAATGAAATGGTCCGCGTCCGCGGGGAGATGCTGGACAATGTCCGTGAGAGCATTGCAAAGCATAACAGTATTAAAGACAATTTTGATCTTGCCGTGCAGTTCGGGGAACAGATGAAAGACCGTCAGGACGCATTGCTGGAAAACGTTCCGGATTATGTGGCGGAGCTACAGGGCAATCTTGTCGGCAGCAGCACCAACGGACAAGGGGTCACGACTTATTATGCCCCTTACGCTCCCGGCATCAGCGATGTTTACAGCGCTTCGTCCAAGCTGGTTCAGATGCTCTCCGACGCGTCAGATCCTCTCGCAAAAGCGCAGCAGCTCGGGCGGCAGCTCGGACAGATATGGGATGAGTACGAA
>JAFYFK010000206.1 GCA_017543805.1 Bacillota bacterium
ATTGCGTACAATTTTGTCAAGGGAGTTTTTATTATGGATAAATACGATTGCTTAAAAATAGAAAACCAGCTCTGCTTTCCGCTTTACGCGGCGTCGAAGGAACTGGTGCGGCATTACAAGCCGCTGCTCGACGAGTTGGATCTCACATACACCCAGTACATCGCGATGATGGTCCTCTGGGACAGAAAAGAGTGCAATGTAAAGGAACTTGGCAAATGCCTCTATCTGGATTCGGGGACGCTCACGCCGCTGCTTAAAAAGCTGGAAGCGAAGGGTTATATCGAAAGGGTCCGGTCGATCGAAGACGAGCGGAATCTTATAGTCAGGGTCACGAAAGAGGGCGTCGCTCTTAAGGACAGGGCGCTCAGCGTGCCTCAGGGCATCGCCTGCAGCGTTCATCTGGAGCCGGAGGAAGCGCGCCAGCTATACGTTCTGCTTTACAAGGTACTCGGCGGAATGACCGCTCAGGAATAGGCACAGAAAAAGACCGCCGGCAATACCGACGGTCTCTTTGATCTTATTTAAGCTATTTTACTACGATCTCGGAATCCGGAGCGTTCTTCTTTACGCTCTCAACGCCGTTGAGGCAGGACTTGAGAGTGGTGTAGCCTTCGCCGGCGGCGATGATCTGGCCGTTTGCAGCCTTAAGACGGAAGCGGAATTCGCCCTTCTTGTCTGCGTAAACTTCGAATTTCGGATGCTTTAAGGATTCAAAACCTTCCTTGGTCTGATCTTCTACCGGAGCTACGGGAGCGTTCTTCTTGACGCTTGCTACGCCGGTCTTAAGGGTAGCCATGCTCTTGTAGACCTGAGATACTGCGATTACCTGTCCGTTGCCGGCCTTGAGGGTAAAGGTGAAGCCGCCGGACGGTGTCTGTTTAACTGCAAACTGTCCCATAATAATTACCTTCTTTCGTAGTTTGGAAAGCGAAGTTTGTATATAATTTAATTATAATTATATTTTCGGCAATGGCAATAAATTGTTTTGCAATTATGGTATTATAAATCAATCAAAATACACGGAGGAATCATGCAGAAAGAATTCTTTGTAAATACATTAAACGTCGACGACGACTTTACCGATTTCTTTTTGGTCAAGGACATTTCGGTCAAGATCGGGTCCAACCATAAAAAGTACCTGGATCTGACTCTTTCCGACCGGACCGGGGATATAAACGGCAAGAAGTGGGACGTCTCCGACGAGGAGGAGATGAACCTTTCCAGGATCAAAGCCGGCGACTACGTCAAGGTTCACGCGCAGGTCAACGAGTGGAACAACACCAGGCAGCTTCGGGTGCTGCGCATCAGGAAGGGCCAGAAGGAGGACAAGCTGGACCTGTCCGAGTTCATCAAGGCTGCGCCGGAGGATCCCGAGGAAATGTACGAATTCCTCGTCAAAAAAGCTGAGAGCATAGGCGACGAGGGGCTTCGCAAAATGGCTCTCAAGTTCCTTACGGACGAAAAGTCCCGACTGCTCTATTATCCGGCGGCGATGAAGAACCACCACGCCGAATACGCCGGACTGCTCTGGCATATGAAGCGCATGCTGATGCTCGGCGAGCGCGCCTGCGAGGTCTACGACATACTCGACCGCGACTGGATAGTCTGCGGGGTCATACTTCACGATATGGAGAAACTCAACGAGATACAGTCCAACGAGCTCGGCATTTCCCCGGGCTACACCTTCGAGGGCCAGCTGTTGGGCCACATAACCCAGGGCATCAAGACCGTCGAGCTGATGGCAAGGGAGATAGGCCTCGACGCCGAAAAGACCGTCATGCTGGAGCATATGATAGAATCCCACCACTACGAGCCGGACTTCGGAAGCCCCAAAAAGCCGATGTTCGCAGAGGCTGAGATGCTCCACTACCTGGACATGGTCGACTCCAAGCTCTTCGATTACGAGGAAGCGCTTGCGGGCGTCGCGCCGGGATGCTTCTCCGACCGCGTGCGCACCCTGGACGGCCGCATGCTCTACAAACCCACCTTCAGCAAGATCAAATAGAACGTGAAGCAGGAAAAAACAGGCCGCATAGCCGACATCATTTTCCATAACGAGACCAATATGTATTCGATCCTCGGCTTCGAGACGGAAGACGAGCAGTTTACAGCAGTAGGTTACATGCCGCGCCCCCAAAAGGGGCGCAGTTTTCGCCTGCTGGGGGACTGGGTCGAGCACCCGCGCTTCGGCGAGCAGTTCGCTTTTTCCGAGTTCGAGGAGATACAGCCGACCACGGAGGAGGGCATAGAGTCCTTCCTTTCGTCCGGCGTCATCAAGGGCGTCGGCGCGTCGACAGCCAGGGCGATAGTCAGGTACTTCGGCAAGGAGACGCTGGAGGTGTTGTCCAATCCGGATATGCTGACCCGTGTCAGCGGCATCGGAAAGAAAAAGGCTCAGGCCATAGCTGCGGCCTATGCAGAGCACCGCGAATACGCCGAGACAGTCATGGCTCTCTCCGCGTTCGACATCAGCCCGTCGGTGTGCCTGCGTCTGTACAAGATCTATGGGCCTAAGGCTGTGGACATTGTGCGTGAGAACCCCTACAGCCTTATTGCCGACATCTGGGGCATAGGCTTCAGAAAGGCGGACGCCATTGCCCGCAAACTCGGCTTTGACGAGGATTCCCCGTTCCGCATCAAGAGCGGCATCGAATATTATCTGAACGAACGCGCAAATTCCGGCGACACTTATGTCGAGAAGACCGTGCTGCTGGAGGATGTGGCGGGTTTTCTCGACGTTACCCGCGACCAGGCCGGCGCCGCCCTGGAGGACCAGGTTATGGACGGCAGGGTGTTCCTTGAGATGCTCGGCGGGCTGGAGATCGTGATGCTCCACAGGTTCTATGTGGCGGAAAAGCGCGTGGCCGCTAAGCTTTACGAGCTCTGTCATTCCGAGCTGAGGCACATAGGCTGGAACATGGACAGACTGATCGCGAAGACCGAAAAAGAGAGCGGGATCGAGCTCTCCGACAAGCAGAAGAACGCTGTCGTTTCGTCCATAAAAAACGGCGTTTCGGTAATTACCGGCGGTCCCGGAACCGGAAAAACGACCATCATCAATACTATTCTTAAAATACTTGAAGCCGCTGATATTTCAACGGCTCTGGCTGCCCCGACCGGCCGCGCCGCAAAGCGCATGAGCCAGACTACGGGAGCGGACGCCAAGACCATCCACAGGCTGCTGGAGTACAGCTACCAGAGCGGGGAAGACGTGATGCGCTTCGGCAGGAATGCCGAGAATCCGCTGGAATTCGACTGCGTGATCGTCGACGAGATGTCCATGGTGGACATCCTGCTGATGGACGGGCTGCTGGCCGCCGTAAAGCCCGGGACAAGGCTTATACTGGTGGGCGACGCAGACCAGCTGCCTCCGGTAGGCGCCGGCAACGTGCTGCGGGACATCTTAAGCTCCGGGACTGTTCATTCCGTGCGCCTTACGGAGATTTTCCGCCAGGCCGCTGAGAGCATGATAGTCGTCAATGCGCACCTCATAAACCGCGGCGAATACC
>JAFYFK010000207.1 GCA_017543805.1 Bacillota bacterium
GATGCTGCGCTTGCGGACATTGTAGTAAACAGCCATCGCAAGGGCGCAGACGCACCAGCCCATGGGGTAGGCCAGCGCGACAGGCAGTATGGAATCGGTAATATGAGTGGTGATCAGCAGATAAAGCTGGCGGAATGCCACAAAGCTACTGAGCATTATGATCATCGGGCCTTTTGCGTCGCCTACGCCGCGGAGAATGCCTGCCTGCACCATGTAGAAGCAGAACATCACATTAAACGGCGTTATGACTCTGAGGAAGTATGAGCCCATTTCGACAACTTCGGGAGCGTCGTTGAAGAAGCGCGTGAGATCCGGCGCCCAGATCCAGATTGCGGCGCTCAGCAGCAGGGTTATGCTCACGCAAAGCCACAGCGCTGTCTTTTCGCTCTTTCTGATGCGGTCGTAGCGCTTTGCGCCGGCGTTCTGGCCGGAGAAGGTCGTGGTCGCGAGGCTCAGGCTCTGGACGGGCAGGATGGCAAAGGCGTCTATGCGGTTATACGAGCCCCAGCCGGAGGTCGATGCAGCGCCGAAGCCGTTGATGTAGCCCTGCACGAAGATGTTCGAAAAAGACGTAAGCGCCATCTGGAAACCCGACGGCAGTCCTATGCGTATTATGCGGCGGAGCATGTCGTTGTCTATCCTGAGTTCCTTAAAGCGCAGGCTGTACACATCGCTGCTGCGGAAAAGTATAAAGAAGGTCAGCAGCATGGCCAGAAACTCCGAGATCACTGTCGCCAGTGCGACGCCGGAAACGCCCATCCTGAATTTTATGACAAACAGAAGATCCAGCGCTGTGTTGACAACGGAGCTGAAGATCAGGAAATACAGGGGCTTTTTGGAGTCACCCACGGCGCGGAGTATGGCGCAGCCCATGTTGTAGAGCATAAGGAACAGCAGGCCGGTAAAATAGATGCGAAGGTAGGTCCTGGCCTCCGGAGCTATCTCCGGGGCGGCGCGCATCGTCTTTACTATCCAGCCGGACGCGGTAAAACCGAGAGCGGACATTATTATCCCAAGGAAAAAGGTCGATACCACCGCAGTGTGTGTGGATTTCCTCAGATCCTTAATGTCTCCCGCGCCGAAAAACTGCGATATCACAACAGAAGAACCTGCCGAAAAGCCCATAAAGAGGCCTATCAGCGCGTTTATGGCAGGCGCGTTGGATGTGACCGCGCCGAAGGCGTGCGGCCCTACGTAGTTGCCGACGACCCAGCTGTCTACAGTGCTGTAAAGTTGCTGGAACAGGTTGCCGAGCAGCAGCGGCAGCGAAAATACGACCAGCTGCTTCCAGATGGTCCCTTCCGTCATATTAAGAGTTGAAGTTTTTGCTTTTGCCATGTCGCTCCCGTGTACCTGTTTTAAAAATTACTGATTATTATACACCATATATTTCACCGGAAAAGCAATAAAAAAACGGAGCCGCGAAAAAACGCGGCCCCGCATCGCACAGACTTAAAGATGTCTGTCCCTGGGTATCCTGTCGTAATGCTTCAGCAGCCAGGGTTCGATGGCCGCGGTCAGCTTCATGTCCAGGTTGAAGATATAGATTATAAACGTTCCGGTGAAAAGCATAAAGATAACTGCCAGCACCTTAAGACAAATTTTCAATCCCTTTGGCATATTTGCACCTCCGCTCCTCTACCAGGATTCCTCGTCGGGAAGGACTTCCAGCGACGGGTCTATCGGTTCTTCGCGCATTACGGTGCGCATGTAATTGTTGATCTGGTCGCGCACGCCCTGGCGGGAAATGATGCGCGGGTCAAACAGGTCGTGGCCGACCCAGACCAGATGAATTCCGAGTTCCCTTGCGCGGTCCTCGAACATTCCGTGCATGCCGGTGAGGGCTTTGCAGCTCATATGCTCCCAGAGGATGACCATGTCCGCGTTAAACTGCTGGGTGAAGTCCCAGAGCTCATCCAGCAGGACTCTGTATCCGCCGTGGGTGCGGTTGCGCATTATCATGTTCTCGGTGAGCCAGGCCATGTCGTAGTATGCCTGCTCGCGGTTCTCCGGAGTGTCTTCCTCGGCGATCATCTTGGTGGAGACCATCGACAGCATGTCCGTGAGGGGAACTATGCCCCAGCAGTTGAGCAGCCAGACCAGGAAGTCCATATAATAGTGCGACTGAACGCCCCAGATTATCGCTCTGTGGCGGTATTCCTTTGCGGCGCGCTTCTTTGCGGCAAACGCCTGGTTGGCAAGCTTGCTGAGCTTTCGGTCAGCCTTTTCGAAATCAGCAACACGGCCGCAGATAGCCATATAGTTGGTCTCGGTGTAGAGAGCCAGATTGGAGCCGAACACCTGCGGATAGTCCGTGCGGTTCATGTCCAGCCATTCCTGGCGGCACTTTGTGGCGTAGTTTACGCGCTTCGCGCATTCGAAGTATTCCTTCCAGTCCCACTGTACGCCGGTGTGCTTTTCGACAAAGGCTATGGCGTTGCGTATCTCCTGGGCGGCGTATTCCTGAACATCGTCCTCCCTGTGGCGGAGCGGAGCGGCAAGCTGGAATACCGGAACGCCGTCCTCGAGCTCCAGGCGCTTTGAAATTACGCCATTGCCCAGCAGCGAGCCATCGCAGGTAGTGTTGCACTGGATGGCGCAGGCTCCGAGCACCGGCGCGTCGTCATCGATGGAAACGCCGGCTTCGGCGGCGGGCATCGGGCAGACGTCTCCGGCAAGGCCGAATTCCTGGGCTACGTCGAGATAGTGCTCAGCGGCGTGCTGGTTCAGCAGCACGGAAACGTATGTCGACGGTGTCTCGCGGCTCAGGCACTTGAGCTGCGGAAAGCCCATCATTACGGCGGTCATCTCGTTTTCGTCCACGAGGACTACCTTCTTGGAGAATTCAGTGTCGTTGCCCGTCCTGCGGTCGCCGCGGAACAGGTTGTCGAGCAGCTTTGCGACGTCGTCGATAATGAGGTCCTGCTCCACATGGCACATGCGCAGGTACTCCCCGCGGAGTCCCTGGGTATGGCGGTCGACCATCATCGGAACGGCCAGATAGTTGGCCATCCAGCGGTAGCGCAGCATGGCCTTGACGTTCCTCGGCTTCATGACGAACTTTCCGAGGGTCATCATTATCTTCAGCCAGCGGCTGTAATCGTACATGGTGTCTTTGACGCCGCGCCATTCACGGCGTTTGCGGACGCGGCTTCCGGCTTTGTAAAAATCGCCTAATCTGTCGGCGCCTATCTCTTTAGCCATTTGCTGCACCTCCCTGAATCTTCTTGATCTCTATGCTTTCTACGAAGGCCTGCACGCGCGTGCGCATCTGGCCGGAAGTTCCGATGGAATAAGGTCTGTCGACCGCGAGCACAGGATAGCCGTAGTCGTTCCTGAGTATGTGCGACCCGAGCATCTTCTCGTACGCCCAGGGATCGCAGAACTTCATCTGTTCGTAGATAATACCGTCGGCTTCGTATTCTTTGGCAAGCTCGGCCACATACTGCCTGCGGGACAGCATCTTTTCGGTGTTCATGTACCTCGGGCACTGGCCGCGCTGCATGTACTGGCGGCATATCTGGGTCAGAGCGTCTTCGTCGTCGTTCAGGACTATCGGGTCTCTTCCGGGGAAGGATCCGTAGCAGAAGCGGTCTGCGCAGACATAGGCGCCGGAATCCTCGACGAGCTTTATGAAGTCTATGTCGTCGATCTCGGAACCGACCACCACCACGCGCGCGCGGTAATCGCTCTGCTCATCCGGCTCGCGGACCTTGAGTTCCTCCAGAGTCTCCTCGAGCTTGTCGATCAGCAGATACTTGGGCGCCGCATATGTGGCGAGGGTGATCACGTGGAACTCGTAACCGGTGATAGTCGGACGCGGGCCTCTCCTGAATTCCCCGATGGCGCGGATGAGTTCGCATACGCGGTTGTGCTCCGCGACGGCCTTGCGGATAGCCTCGTCCGAGATGTCCAGGCCGTAATTGTCATGCAGAGGCTGAAGAATGTGATTTTTGCACTGCAGGACATAGAGATTGAGTCCGTTCTGGTCGGACTTCATGGGGATCTCCATGTACTCGTAGAAGAACTTCTCCTTGTCCTTTCCGAGAGTCTTGAGCAGCTCCATGTTCTCCACGCAGCGGTTCATCATGGAGCAGCCGTCCGGCGTAATGATGCAGTCGGCGAAGTTGTATCCGCCTTCGATCGCTCTTTCCAGAAGCGCGCGGCTGTATTCGCAGAGGAAGCTCGTCAGATAATACGTGGCGATATCCATGGAGCCGGTACGCGGAGCCCTCAGGCGGGCGGAGAATGCACCCGGAAGGTTCAGAAGCGGTTCCGGAGTGTTTTCGCAGGTGTAGGCAACACAGATCCGGCCTTCCTCCTGCGCCTGCTTGATGAGCTTGTTGTGAGCCTCCATCAGCAGATCTTCAAAGAAGATAAAATGTTTCAGGTCTTTCAATTTTTCACACTCCCTGTAAGTAAGGCCGCAAACGGGCAAGGCGGCATTATCGGAATATCCTATAAAAATATTATACCCGAGTTATAGGATTGATGAAACACTTTTTTGTAAAGATTCGTTTTCTTATTAAAAACAAAAACTTCACTGCCAAAAGCAATGAAGTTTCAAGAGTTAACAGTTATTTTCAGCGCTCAGCGAGCCAGCTTTGCATGTCTTCCGGCAGGCGCGCGTCAAAAAACATAAGTTCTCCGGACATTGGATGGCGGAATTCCAGATGGCTGGCGTGCAGGGCCTGCCGCGGCATCTCAGGCGGCAGCTCTCCGTAGCCGTAAAGCTCACCGTAGAGTTCGTCGCCGAGCAGAGGATGGCCGATATGGGTCATGTGGACCCGTATCTGATGCGTGCGGCCGGTGTCCAGCCTGAGTTTTAAAAGGCTGTAACCGGGGAGTGGGGCTTGCTTTGTGTCAGGTCCGTTTGCGGCATTGCGTTCCGCGCTGTGTTCTGACGGTCCAAACCCCTGCAGATCGGCGTCCGAAGGCGCTATCGTCTGCAGAACCTCGTAATGCGTAACGGACGGATAGCCCGTCGGTGTGACCATGCGGCGCGCGACGTGGTTGGGATCCTTGTCGATTGGAGCGTCGACAGTGCCCTTTGTCCCGGGCTCTCCGACGGTTCCGTGCACTATTGCAAGATAGTTTTTGACGATTGCGTTGCGCTCCATCTCATGCGTCAGGAAGTCCTGGCAGTGGGAGTTCTTGGCGACTATCAGCAGCCCGGAAGTGTTCATATCCAGGCGGTTTACAAAGCGCAGCTTATATTTGTCGCCCCGCTCTTTTATGTGCCAGGCAAGCGCGTTGGCAAGCGTTCCGTCCTGGAAGTTTTTTGTCGGATGGACTATAAGGCCGGCCGGCTTGTTTACCACCAGCAGATCGTCGTCCTCATAGATTATCTCCACAGGGATATTCTCCGGCTCAAAATAGCTCTCCTCTTCCGGATAGGAAACGCATAGGGTATCGCCCGCGCGGCCTTTTTCGTGAAGCTTTGCAGGCCTGCCGTTCAGGGTAAGCTGACCGTCGTACTTTATCTTCTTGACCAGCCGTCCGGAGAAATCCAGCCGCATCCTCAGAAGTTCCTTAAGATACCGGCTCTCGTCTTCAGTTGTGAGAATGTATTTTATATCCGCCATCGTCTTCTGCATCACTCTGGATAGCTTTCATGTGACTTTTCCGTTCTCAGGGAAGTCACACTATATGATGCTCATCTTCAGCCAAAAAAGTTCGGAAAAATCATGTGACTTTCTGATATATCATCAAATCACATGAAAAATCATACTAAATTCCGCTTGATATGACCTCTTCTTTATTTTTTTTCATGTGATTTTCAGCCATACAGAAAAGTCACACTATAAATACCAGTTGCCGCTTATTTTGGAACCGAAATAATAATGTGATTTTTTGCATATCCAAATAGTCACATAAACGCTAGACTGTTTTTATCAATTCTTCCGCGATCTCCGCGTCGGAGCGGACAGGAACGTATTCAGAGCCTCTGTGCTGGTAATTCTCCCGGCCTTTCGCGAGCAGAATAAGGACCGTGTGAGGCGCGGCGTGCCGCATCGCGTATGTGATGCACTCTTCACGGTCGAGGATTATCGTCGACGGGCAGTTGTCTTTGTTCAGGTTTTCCTGAATTTCGAGGCTTATGGCCATCGGGTCATCGTATGCGGGGTCCTCTTCGCAGATATAGACAAAGTCCGCGTACTTTGCGGTGACCCTCGGAAGGTCGACTCTCCTGGAACGTCCTTTGCCTCCGGGACAGCCGAACATGGCTTCGATGCGGCAGCCGGGATACTCTTCTTTTGCTGAAGCAAATACGCGGTCGAAGGACAGTTCGTTGTGCGCGTAATCAACTATTACTGTGAGA
>JAFYFK010000208.1 GCA_017543805.1 Bacillota bacterium
AACTACATACTTTAACAAAATATTATATCAAATATATCTTTTATTAGGAAGAGCCGCTTCCCGGCGAAAAATGCATTCAAATCCGTAACGGAAAAGAAAAACAGACGTGACCTCAGCGGTCACGCCTGTTTCAGCATAATCCCAAATTATATCTTTTCAGTTCAACCTTAAAGCAGACTCTCTGATCTGTCTGATGCCAGACGGCGCAGCCGTCTCTTCCTGCTTTAGAGACCTGCGTCAGCTTTGAGGGCCGCAGCTTTGTCGGTCTTTTCCCAGGTAAAGTCCGGGTCGTCCTCGCGGCCGAAATGCCCGTAAGCCGCAGTCTTGCGGTAGATGGGCCTGCGCAACTGAAGATCGCGGATTATCGCCGCCGGGCGGAAATCGAAGTTCTTTACGACAATGTCGGCTATCTCTTCGTCAGGCAGCTTTCCCGTGCCCTCTGTATCGACCATGACGGAAACCGGTTCGGCAACGCCTATGGCATACGCCAGCTGAATAAGGCAGCGGTCCGCAATGCCGGACGCCACGACGTTCTTTGCTGCCCAGCGCGCTGCGTAGCAGGCGGAGCGGTCGACCTTTGTGGGGTCCTTTCCGGAGAAGCAGCCGCCTCCGTGCGGGGCATAGCCGCCATAGGTGTCAACGATTATCTTTCTGCCGGTAAGGCCGGAATCCCCGTACGGCCCGCCTATAACAAAGCGGCCGGTCGGATTGACCAGATATTTAGTATCCGCGTCCATAAGTTCCGCGGGAATAACAGCCTTTACTACGTGCTCCAGCAGATCTGCCTTGATCTGTTCCTGCGTAACGTCCGGGTCGTGCTGGGTGGAGATCAGCACTGTGTCGACGCGCACAGGCTTGTTGTCTTTGTCATATTCCACAGTGACCTGCGTTTTTCCGTCCGGACGCAGATATTTTATAGTTCCGTCCTTGCGTACGTCGGCAAGCCTCTTTGCGAGCCTGTGCGCAAGGGATATAGGCATTGGCATAAGTTCCGGAGTCTCGGTGCAGGCATAGCCGAACATAATGCCCTGGTCGCCGGCGCCGTCAAGGTCTACGCCCATAGCGATGTCCGGAGACTGGCGGTGAATGGAGGACATTACGCCGCAGGACAGCGCGTCAAAACCGTATTCAGCCTTTGTGTAGCCAATATCCTCTATGACTTCCCGGGCGATCTCCTGAAACTCGATGTAGCCCTTGGTTGTCAGTTCTCCCATTATGTTGCACAGGCCGGTCGTGACGCAGGTCTCACAGGCCACGCGGCTTAAAGGATCCTGCTTGAGCGCCTCGTCGAGGATGGCGTCGGAGATCTGGTCGCAGATCTTGTCAGGATGCCCCTCTGTTACAGATTCCGATGTAAATAATCTCTTCATTTTCTACCCTTTCTGAGCTCTTAAGAGAACGAAACGCCTCTTCCGAGGAAGAGGCGTGTATCAGCGTTCTTTCCTCATCTTTCGGATATTTCCGTAGGACTTGGCACCTTCGCACCGTCTTTCGCCGTTAGCGACGACCTGCGGGTTGCCGGGCTTCACAGGGCCTATTCCCTCAGCCTCTCTTGATGAGCTCTGTATTTGATAGCATATGTTAGCACGGGCAAATGCCGCTGTCAATCAGTCAATTGCGTGCTTTTGTATCGGTTTACCGTTTTTTGTACAGGACGAGTTCCGGATCCGCTCCACCCTCTTTGTAAGTGCAGACAAGGATAAAGTCCATGTTTGCGAGGACCCCGAAACACCGATCTCCGCCAAACTCCGATTCCAGCTGATTTCCCAGATATGTAGTCTGGTCGTCCAGGAATCTGACCTTCGCTCCGTTGGGCAGCCTGTACTCCAGATTAACGAAGCTCCCGACAAGCGCGTTGAGCTTTTCGAGCTTCGGCATCCCCTCGATATTCAGCGCGTTTATCTCTTCGATCAGCTTCTCCTTGAACTCGTCAAACTGTCCGCCGTCGCTCAGTTCCTCGTATCTCTTCCAGTAATCCAGTTTGGGCAACGTCCCTTTCAGGTAAGCGCGCGCCTGGTCCTCGGTAAAGTTTTCGTTTACCATATTGTGAACGCACACTTCGATCAGGTCGTCCATATTGCTGTAGGTGTATGTGCCGTCGGCAAAACACCATTTGCAGTAATCCTCGTTGAGGCTGCCGTCAGCGTTCCTTCCGATGATGCTGTCGTCCAGAGGCATGCCGCAGCATTGGCAGATCAGCTTATGGGGCGACCCGAGTATCGTATTGATAGAGACATTGAAAAGCTTTGAGAGTATCTTAAGCGTCTCTGTATTCGGCACAGTCTCGCCGTTTTCCCAGCGCGATACCGCCTGCCTGGTGACAAAGGCCTTTTCAGCTAATTCGTCCTGAGAAAGACCGTTCATGGTCCTGAGTTGGTATATTACATTCTGAGCGTCCATACGATAACACCTCCCGCACTTATTTCTGCTGTAATTCTAATACAGAGATATGCGCAATAAAAGCAACTGGCTGTTGCCCCGTTCCGGAATTCCAATGCTGATGCAGGCTTATACCTGCGCTCTTACCAGGGCGACCGAGACGTCGTTGACGTTGGTGCCGGTGGCGCCGGTAATTACCAGCGCGTCAACGGCTTTGAGCGCGTTGTAGGCGTCGTTTTCCTTAAGGACTGCCTGAATATCCAGGCCGGCAGCTTCCAGAAGCGCCCGTGTCTTACCGGTGACTATCCCGCCGGCCGCGTCAGTCGGGCCGTCAGTGCCGTCGGAACCGACAGATAATACGGCAATATTTTCATGACCGGAGATCTGTTCAGCGGCGGCAAGCGCAAGTTCCTGGTTTCTGCCGCCCTTGCCCTTGCCGGTAAGATGGACCACGGTCTCGCCGCCGGCGATAAACGCCAGGTTTTTACCGTCACGCGCATGGCTTACGGCGACAGAACCGAGGAATGAGCCGGCGTCCCGAGCTTCACAGCAGAGCAGGTCTGTCAGATATACCGGTTCATAACCCAATTCTTCCGCAGCTTTTGCCGCCGCCGCGCAAAGCTCGCGCACGCTGCCGTTGACGAAGGATTCCACATTGTCCAGCTGCTTCGGCGTCTCTGTATGAAGTAGAGCCTCTGCATCAGCAGAGAGTTCCAGGCCGAAACGCTCCGCGGCAGCAAGAGCATCCACGCAGGTCGAGGTATCTGGGGCCGCGGGCCCGGAAGCTATCATATCCAGCGGATCTCCCAGGATATCGCTCAGCACGATCTGGACTACCCTTGCCGGCGCGCAGGCCTGGGCAAACCTGCCTCCCTTTACGGCGGAAAGACGTTTTCTGATCATATTCATGGATACTATATCCATGCCTTTTGCGAGCATCTGCCCGGTGATCTCCTGAAGCTCTTCAGGAGGCACCAGAGGCGCTTCGAACAATGCGCTTCCGCCGCCGGAAACGAGGAACAGGACAGTATCCCCCGCGCCAAGCCCCGAGACAAGTTCCAGCGCCCTGCGCGCGCCGGCAAAGGAATTTTCGTCCGGCACGGGATGCCCAGCCTCGACGAGTTCCAGACTGCCTATCGGGCCTTTTACGTGGTCGTATTTAGTTATGACTATTCCTGCGGAAACGCGTCCTCCGAGCTCGTCGTACGCGGCCTTTGCCATCTGCCAGGCCGCTTTGCCTATGGCAACGAGGACGATGCGGCCGCAAAGCCCCGTGCCATTCAGCGTCCGCCGCACCGCCGCGTCCGGCAGCACAGCTCCTATCGATTCCTGTATTATCTTTTTCCCGTCTTCAATGATACTGGACATCTCAAACTCCTTCCGATCACTCTTTTTCCTGAGGCGTTTCTCCTGCCGCGGGCGGCCAGGCCATATAGTCCGCCACCGCCGCGAAATCTATTACACAGTCGCCGTTATAGATCCTTACAGGAACCTCTGACCTGAATCCGTAAATAGTCGGCATTAGTCCGGTGTTAACGAAATCATAAACAAGTACTTTTTCAAGCTCAGGATCTACGATCCAATACTCCTTTACACCGGAATAGTAATATTTAAGCAGCTTCCGGTTGTAGTCATTCTCTTTATTTGACGGTGAAACTATCTCCAGGACAAAGTCCGGGGCGCCTACGATACGTCCGTAACGAATCAGAGAAGGGTCGCAAAGTATGCTAAGATCAGGTATTACAACAGTCTTGCTGTCTGCATCCAGCTGAACATCCACAGGTCCGGGAATTACTTTGCAGTTGCCTCCCTTCTTTTTTATATAATCCCTGAATTGAACAATGAGCTCCGTAATCGCAAAACCGTGGACCGGATCCGGGCTGCCCATATCGTAAAACACTCCGTCTATAAGCTCTATCCGCGTATAATCAGGCGTTTTAAGATATTCCTCAACGGTGCCCGGTCCAACATCCTCCCTTGTCCTGCGATAATTAACAGCTGTTTCCCGAACATAGACAGCATTCATATCCATTGCAGGGAGATCGTAACCGAGATTGTTCGGCCTTCCATCCTGATATTTACTGAAGACGCTCTCCAGCTTCTGAAGAGTATCGTAACGCGGGCTTTCCGTCTTATGCTGGAATATTCGCTGTACGGTTATAAGCGGTACGCCGGACATATCTGATATCATCTGATATGTAAAGCCCAACTCCTTCTTTTTATTCTTCATCTGATCGATAGTCATCATCAAATCCCCGTCTATATCGTATTTATATCGCGTTTGTGTCTAATTTGTATCATAATTATATCAAACGAAGCGCGCGAGTCAAGCATCCGGGGCAAAACTTCACAATGCCGCAAATATGAAGAAGCCGCCCGGAATATCCGGACGGCCCTTTTGTTAAATTCTATTAATTTTGACCGATCAGTTGCCGCTGGATACGGGCAGGTACGGAAGCAGGACGCCCGCGACCGCGCTGGCCGGCATGGTCTGAAGACCAACCTTGCCCGGGCCGGTGACTACTGTGTTGAACAGGCCCTCCCCGCCGAAGAGGATGTTCTTTGCGCCCTTTACAGGGACGATGTCCATCCTGCAGGTAGCGCTCATATAGGCCACATAACCGGTATCAGCGACGATCTGCTGCCCCGCGGCGAGTTCGTATTCCACGACTGAACCGTCGATCTCGAGGAAAGCGATCCCGTTGCCTTCGAGCTTCTGCATGATAAATCCTTCTCCGCCAAAGAGGCCGGTGCCGAATGTCTTGCGGAAGAATACCGAAAGATTAACTCCCGCCTCGCTTGCGAGGAACGCGGATTTCTGCGCGATTATCGGGTTCTGCGATATGTCC
>JAFYFK010000209.1 GCA_017543805.1 Bacillota bacterium
ATGTCCGGAGAAGGCTTCCGTATAGCCACCTATAAGGAATTCGCGGACAACGTTCTGCCGCATGTCAAAGACCTCGGTTACAACACTATTCAGCTCATGGCCGTAATGGAGCATCCGTTCTACGCGTCCTTCGGGTATCAGGTGAGCAGCTTCTATGCTCCGTCCAGCCGCTTCGGCATGCCGGACGACCTTAAATATCTGGTCAATTCAGCCCACGAGATGGGCATACGCGTGCTCCTTGACGTTGTTCATTCACACGCTGTGGGCAACACCCTCGAAGGAATCAATATGTTCGACGGGACCGTGTACCAGTTCTTCCACGAGGGAGGACGCGGCGACCACAGCGCCTGGGGTACAAAGTGCTTCAATTACGACAAGCCCGAGGTGCTGCATTTCCTGCTCAGCAACCTTAAATACTGGCTTGAGGAATACCACTTTGACGGCTTCCGCTTCGACGGGGTAACATCCATGCTGTACCACGACCACGGCCTCGGCGTGGATTTCAACGAGCTCTCGAGATACTTCACGATGAACACCGACGTCGAGTCTGTGACATATCTGCAGCTCGCCAACGAGCTGATCCGCGAGGTCAAGCCGTCCGCGCTCACCATTGCAGAAGACATGTCCGGAATGCCCGGAATGTGCGAACCCATTGCCGACGGAGGCATAGGCTTTGATTACAGGCTTGGAATGGGCCTTCCCGATATGTGGATAAAGCTCGCCAAGGAGGTTCCCGATGAAAACTGGAACCTCGGATACATCTGGAAGGAACTCACTTTCCGCAACGCGCCGACTGTAGCTTATGTCGAGAGCCACGACCAGGCGCTGGTCGGAGACAAGACTATGATATTCCGTTTTGCCGACGCCGCCATGTACGAACACATGGGCGTCGACGACCACGACCTTGTTATAGACAGGGCGGTTGCGCTTCACAAGATGATAAGGCTGCTGACCATGGCTGCCGGCGGCACCGGATACCTGACCTTTATGGGCAATGAATTCGGCCATCCGGAATGGATCGACTTCCCCAGGCCGGGCAACGGCAACAGCTTTATGTACTGCAGAAGGCAGTGGAGCCTTATGGAGCGCGAGGACCTGAAATACAGGTTCCTGAACGCCTTCGACCGCGATATGGTGCACACCGCCGAGTTCTACAATATATACGGACAGGTCTGGCCGGATCTGAAATGGGTGCATGAAGATGACCATGTCATAGCATTTGAACGCGCGGGACTGCTTTTCGTATTTAACTTTTCGCCTGATAAGAGTTATACTGATTATGTAATTCCAGTCAGCCGCGGAGTCGACTACGAGGTCCTGTTCTCCAGCGACGATTACGATTACGGCGGATACGGCAGAGTGGCGCGCAGCAGGATGAGTTCCGCTGTGTCCGGATACGGCGAACATAATGTAAGTCTTTATCTGCCTGCAAGGACAGCCATAGTCCTTTGCCCGGAAGATATAAAGGATATTGAACAGAAAGGATAATAACTATGTGGACGAGATCAGAACTGAAAGCCAGGGGAAAAGCGGCATTTAAGGCAAATACGTTCAACTGCATACTCGTGGCGCTGATACTTGCGGTCATGTTCGGAAGCAGCACGGCAGGCGGAGGAGGCAGCGCCTATAACTCGGTCAGCAACGGCAGCGATTTCAGCACATCCCTCATGAACGTCTGGGACGGCCTTTCCTCTCAGGCAAGGGTAGGAATGAGCGCAGCGGTGCTGGGTATCACGACATCTGTCGGACTTCTGGGCATACTGCTCACATTCTTCGTGTTTAACCCGCTGGAGGTCAGCTGCCGCAGGTTCTTCTTCCTGAACAGCTATTCGCCGGCAAACCTCGATGAGCTTAAATACAGTTTCTCCGAAGGGCGTTTCCAGGGCGTGGTAAAGACCATGTTTTTCAAGGATCTTTATCTGTTCCTCTGGTATCTGTGCTTTATAATTCCCGGACTTGTAAAAACCTATTCTTATAAGATGGTTCCGTATATCCTCGCGGAAGATCCGTTTATCGACTATAAGGACGCGATAAACCTCTCCAGGGAGATGATGAACGGCCATAAGTGGAGAGCCTTTGTCCTCGATCTTTCGTTCATCGGCTGGTACCTGCTTTCTGCGCTGACGCTGGGGATCCTCCATATATTCTATGTAGGGCCGTACACCTGCGCCACGGACGCTGAACTCTACAGAACTTTAAGGCAGCAGTATGTCGTCGCCCCGGATCAGGCTTAGGCTTTATACATATTACTATTCCAACGACGACTGGAAGCTGACTGTCTGCAGCGACGGAGAAAGCATCAAGGCTCTCTGGTTTACCAAGGACGGTCCCTACGCCGAGAACCAGCTTCCTGACGACGCTTTGATAACAGGGGGCGAAAAGCTCCCTGTTTTTTCACTTGTCTCCGACTGGCTGGATACGTATTTTGACGGAGAAGTCCCGGACCCTTACGCGCTTCCGCTGGCGCCGGACGGGTCGCGGTTCCGTCAGGATGTATGGAACGTAGTGCGTTCGATACGCTACGGGCATTATCTCAGCTATAAAGAGGTCGCGGTCGAGGTTGCGCAGATCGAAGGGAAAAGGATGATGGCCGCTCAGGCGGTCGGTGGCGCGGTGGGGCACAACCCGATATCGATCCTTATACCTTGCCACAGAGTCGTCGGAGCCGGAAGCTGGATCGGCGGATACGGCGGAAACACCCAGCGCAAAATAAATCTGCTCCGTTTGGAGGGAGCAGATCTGAGCCGTTTTGATATATCGTCTGTATGATCATTGAACCAGGACCCCGGCGACTGTGTTGAAGATCACAAGAGCCACGCATCCAATTAAAAGCGCAAGCATTCCCGAATTGCGCCATACTGTGCGTCTCCGCACCTCTCTCGGAAGCTCCAGGACCGCAGGTTCGAACGTGAGCTTCTTTCTTATCTTCATGAAGATGATGAAGCCTGCGATAAACGAGATCATGATGAAGGTTGAGAATATCAGGTATCTTACGACTTCCGGGCTTAGAAGTGCCATCTGTGCTTGTGGATCTCTTTCGGTGGAGATCGCTTCGAGGGTCTCCATGTCGACATTGACAAGAAGCGCCGGCGCAAGGACCATTCCCATAAAGTTGACAGCCATATGAAGTATGGCGCTGTAGATGAGGCGGCCGCTCCTCAGGTATACATAACCGAATACCAGTCCCAGGAAATAAGCGTAGAAAAACTGCGAGAGATTTCCGTGGAACAGAGCGAACATAAGAGCTGAAGTGACTACGGCGAGCCTTTCCCCGTAGACGTTCATCCTGTCGATGAGCAGTTTTCTGAAGATCAGCTCCTCGAGCAGCGGTGCGATGATAACAGTGACAAGCACCTTTGCAAACATGCTGTCGCTTGCCGCGAGAGCGTCCAGCGGGTTAAGCGATGTTCCGCCGTTGATAAGGGATGTTATCATTATTCCGATCATGTTGCCCACGTACATAAGGAAAATGCAGACAAGGAAAGCCCTTATCAGATTTCCCGCGGAGAAGCTTCTCTTCTGGACCGGATAGGATTCGACGCGCTGCAGCATTTTGATTCCTACCGGCATAGCCACCGCGTAGATCGGAAGGAATGTTACTACCCACATCATGATCTGGTTTTGCATCAGATCCGGAAAAGCTTTCTGCACTATCAAAGCCAGAAGCATCTGAAGGGCGGACGCGACCATCAGTATTTCGAATATGCTTATTCCCATTTTGGAAAAGCTTTCGTTAGCGTGCTGAAGGACAGCAGGGTCATTGGCGCTTACATAGGTAAATTCGCTGTCCTGGGTACTGATCTCTTCATAATTGTTGTTTTCCATTTGGTACACCTCGCTTAAAGAAGCGGTTTGACGTCTTCGGGGACTGTGCCGTATTCTTTAACCGTGAGCGTGCCGTCGTCGGCTTCTTCGATCTCCGTTACGGAACAGTAGGGGATGTTAACGGTCATGTATTCGGTAAACTTCATACCCTTGAGCTTGCAGACCGTAAAACCGATCACCGCGGCGTGGCAGGCGATAACAGCGTTACCCTTTGTCTGCCTTATTGCTCCGATCATGCGCTCAGATGCGGTCTCCGGTGTCTCGGCGTCGTCGGGCAGGATTGAGCATTCTACCATGTGACGCACGTTGGCGGCCTCCTGCGGCCTGTTTGTCGGCCCAATGCCTGCGCCTTCAGGAATCTTAAAACCCTGGTCGGGGTCGATGCCTGCAGCGCGCAGCATATCCGGATAGTAATCGCAGATAGCCGTAAAGCTCATGCCTTCCCACGCGCCAAGATCCATCTCGTGAGCGTCGTCGAGTATATTGAGCTCCGCTGTCTCCGGAATGAATTCTATAGCTGTCTGTACAGCCCTAGAGAGGGGGCTTGTATAATAATTGTCGACGGTCTTTCCTTCAAAAAAGGGAGCGACGGCCGCCGCCTGCTTTTTTCCGGTATCGCTGAGGGGATAGTTGGTCCTGCAGCCTATGCAGAGCCTTTCACCGCCGGGGAATTCCGGGAGACCGTGCCTTACGAGCCAGATGGTCCTCATAAAAACTCCTTAAAACTAATAAAAAGGGGTGACATGCTGTCACCCCAAGCTTAACTGTATTAGTTAGCCGCTCTCTGAACCTTGCCGGAGCGGATGCAGCTGGTGCAAACGTTCTTTCTGGTTACGGTGCCGTTCTCCTCGACTCTTACAGTCTGGATATTGGCGTTAAACTTTCTCTTGGTGTGGCGGTTGGAGTGGGAAACGTTGTTTCCGGATACCTGGCCCTTACCACAGATCTCACACTTTCTTGACATTATCAGCACCTCCTTATCTACCCCGGTGCGGGTTGATTATACTGAACTTCCGCGCCTTTTGGGCGTTTCCTTATTCTCAGACTAAAAAAGTATAGCACAGAGCATTATAGCGCGCAAGAAGTTTTTCACATTTCTTAAATTTTCTTTTTCACATTCAGTATTCAGCTTATATGATACAATAAAACCATGCTTAAAAGAATACAGAACGAGCGGGGCGCGGTCTCCATCGACGAAAACATAATAAGCGACATGATAGCCAGGGGCATCAGGAACTATTCCGGCAACGTCTGGATAGCCAATTACAAAGGCATACAGACCGACGACTGGATGATAGCCCTCGGAAACATCGGCGCGCTTGCGGAAAAAAAGATATCCCTGGAGGAAGACGGAAG
>JAFYFK010000210.1 GCA_017543805.1 Bacillota bacterium
AAGTGCGGAAACCGTCAAAGAAGTGCAGGAACGGATGACGGGCCTTGATGGCGGACAGATGGGCGACTGCGCCGAGGTCCATGCATTCCTGCGGAGAGGAGCTCGCCAGCATGCTGAAACCTATCATGCGGCAGCTCATTACGTCGGAATGATCTCCGAATATAGACAGACCGTGTACGGAAACGGTACGGGAGGAAACGTGGAATACTCCGGGGAGGAACTCTCCGGCGATCTTGTACATCGGAGGGATCATGAGCATAAGGCCCTGCGACGCAGTATAGGTCGTGGTCAGAGCGCCTGCCTGCAGAGATCCGTGGCACGTACCCGCGGCTCCGGCCTCCGACTGCATCTGGATGACCTTGACGGGCTCTCCGAAGATGTTTTTCTTACCGTTAGCCGACCATTCGTCGACCTTTTCCGCCATGGTCGATGACGGGGTGATCGGGAAAATACTCGCGACCTCGGTAAACGCATACGAAATATACGCAGCCGCTGTATTTCCGTCCATTACTACGCTGTTTTTTGCCATTTTCTTTACCTCAACTTAAATGGGATATATGGAAACGATTTAATATTATAATTATCGGTGAACTGACCGCCGCTTGTCAATAGCGGGAACGCAGTCTCAGTCAGATCTTTTATCAAATACAAGGACCTGATACGGCTGAAAGCTTACGACCTGCCCTGCTTTGCCAAAGCTTTCGTAATTGTTGATGAGCAGGTCCGCGCCGCTCACCCAGTCAGGCAGATCAAAGGAGACGTTCTTTTTGGAGAAATTGGCGGCGACAAACAGCCTTTCTCCTTTGTATTCCCTGCTGTAGGCTATGATCTTTTTGCTGCTGTGAGCGTATTCTTCCGTACGGCCCCATATTGCCGCTTCATTCTCTTTTTTGAGCCCGATCACTTTCTGATAAAATCTGTAGACCGACCGGTCAGAAGCGAGGTCTTTTTCGGCATTTATCTGCCTGTATGACCGGTCTGACCCCTGCCAGGGCTCATGACCTTTGTTGAAACCGCCGTTGACCGTGCCGTCCCAGGCCATCGGGACCCTGGCGTGGTCTCTCGCGCCGTACCGGATAAAGCGGAACGCCAATCCGCCCGGCATGCCGTAATGCTTCATCAGGTCATAGACAAAATGCGAAACGGGGTCCTTCATCTCGTCGATATTATTGAACCGGGTATTCGTGAGGCCCAGTTCCTCGCCCATGTAAATGAACGGGGTGCCGAAGCCGAGGAAGCAGACCGCCGCAAGCATAGTCGCGGCTTCGTAACGGAAATGCTCCGTGTCGATGCCGAAGCGGCTTACGCTGCGGGGGTTGTCGTGGTTTTCCAGGACAAGCGTGTTCCAGCCCGCGCCGTAGTTGTCTTTCTGCGGCTCAAACAGGCCTTTTTTGAACTGAAGGAGATCGAACGGCTTGCGGAAGAACTTCATTCCGCCTATATTGTCGGAATCGAGGTGCGCAAAGTTGAAGATCGCGTCCAGCTCGCGGTTTTCCTCCTTAACATATTCCAGCGCGTTCTCCCGCGACGGATGGAAGGATTCCCCGACGGAGAAACTGTCGTACAGGGACAGGGAGTTCCTGCTGAGTTCCTTTAAAAACTCGTGCATCCTCGGCCCGTCGACAAAGAACTTCGCGCCTTTCTGGAAAGTCTTTTTACTGTCGTCATCCCGGATCGGATACACCTTGGAGAACATATTGAAGACGTCGAACCTGAACCCGTCAACGCCTTTGTCCAGCCAGAAATTGAGTATATCAGCCATTTCTTTTCTGACCTCGGGGTTCTCCCAGTTGAGATCAGCCTGCTCCCTGCAGAAAAGATGCAGATAGAATTCGTCGGAATCGCCTATCCTCTCCCAGGCGGAGCCGGTAAAGGTCGACGCCCAGTTGCTCGGCGGAAGCAGTTTTCCTTTTTCCAGCCTGCCCTGTCTGATTATGTAGTAGTCGCGGTATTTTGAGTTTTTGTCGGAGACAGCCTCTTTAAACCACGGATGTTCGGTCGACGTATGGTTGATTACCATGTCCATTATGACCTTGAGTTCCCTTTTATGGCACTCATCAAGAAGGCGCTCGAAATCCCGCATGGTCCCGAACTTTTCGTCGATGTCCCGGTAATCGCTTATATCGTAGCCGAAGTCACAGTCCGGCGACTTGTACAGCGGAGAGAACCATATCGCGGTCACGCCGAGGTCCTTTATATAGTCCAGTCTGGATATGATTCCACCGATATCCCCCCAGCCGTCGTTGTTGCTGTCCATAAAGGAAAACGGATATATCTGATAGATCACCGCGTTCTTATACCAATGAGTTTTCATTTGCAGCCTCCCCGGTATTATATTCCCGGAATTAATAAAAACCGGCAGAGCTGTGCCCTGCCGGCTTGTGTTTTAAGTAAATTACTTGTTTGCTTCTTCCTCTTCGGCCTTGTGGGCTTCGATGATCTTCTGCGCGAGCATGCCCGGAACTTCGGTGTAGCGCTCGAATCTGAGAGTGAAGCTGCCTCTTGCCTGAGTCATGGC
>JAFYFK010000211.1 GCA_017543805.1 Bacillota bacterium
ACTCCACAGCCTTCGCAGTCTCTTCCGTATTGCCGATCCCCATGCCGAAAGCGATGCAGTCATAGCGGCGGCAGAGCCTTTCGAACTCTTCTTCGGAAAAGCGCAGCTCACCCATGTCTTCCGACAGGGGAAAAAGCGTCGCCTCAAGCACTGCTCCGGCGACAAGCGGACATATGCTCCGCGGCGCGGCAACAGACGCGACGCCTGCCCCGCTCCTCATCGCGGCGTTCGCAAGCGCAGCAAGCCTTATTGCCCCGCTGTACTCAAGAGACCCCCCGACCAGCGCGACATAACCGAAATCGCCCTTGTTGCACTCCGCCGGCCTCTCCGGGAAAAGCCGCTTTATGTCTTCTTCTGTAATGATTGTTCCTTTAGGACATTCTTCGCTCATAAAAGTCTCCCGAAGCGGCAGAGATCACTTAAAATATCTGTTCAATACGCTCACCGTCTGGGCGCGGCTGCAGCTGTCGTTCGGAAGAAGTTTTCCGTCCCTGCCGTATATGATCTTGTTCATGGTCATCCAGCAGAACGGCTCATACGCGTAATCGGGCACGGAAGCAGCGTCGGAATAGTTCAGCGGAAACGCCCGCGCGCCTGTAAATCCGCCGTCCCCCGTCTTTTCGTAACGGTACAGCATAGCCGCCAGCTGGGCCCTTGTTACAGCCTTCCTGGGAAGGAACATGCCTGCCGCAGAACTTCTGACTATGCCGTTTTCATATGCCCACAACGCCGCCTTATAGCAATAGTCTCCTTTTCCCAGATCCGTAAAAGGAGACTCCTTGACCGCTGGTTCGGGCATGCCCGCGGCGCGCCACAGCCAGGTCACAGCCTGGGCGCGGCTGCATTCAGCCGCAGGAGAGAAGGTATCGGGAGAAGTTCCCGCAGCGATATCATTATCGACCGCCCAGACAGCCGAGTCATAGTACCAGGCGTCTTTTCCGATATCCTTATAATCCGCTGCCTCCTCCGGCACTTCATCCCCTGAAGGCAGCGCGAGATAAGCCTTTATCGGGAAATTATCGATATCATAATACTTTGCGTCCTCTCCTTTGCAGATATCGAGATAATACCCGGTATTGAGCGACAGGTCGTTCCATTTCCCGCCGGTATGCACAAAACTCTCTCCGTGGTTAATTATTCCGACCGCGTAAAGCGGATACCCGTTTTCCTCTGCGAAATCCTTATTGCTCTCTGTCTGTATATTGATATGATAATTGCCTTCAGCGTCTTTCAGGGTAATGACGACTGAAAAATACTGATCCCTGAGAATAACAGCGGAATTATCAAGCATTATCTTGTGGAACCCGCCGTATTTAAACGAAGCGTCCGCCTGCGAAACAAGCCTTCCGTCCGTCGGATCTTCCCAGTCATCGTCGAGCACGTAAACATCTACATGAACATCTGTATCGTATACAAAGGTCTGACAGGAGACCATCTCTATCCGCACGGCGTCAACATCGTCTCCTACGCAGAAGACGTTTGCCATGGACGCTTCCGTTCCAGAATCAACAGTGTAAACATTTTCGACCGGCATATAATCGTGTTCGGCTATAAAATAACCTTCTTCTGCCGCAGCGGAATCGAATTCCAGAGCTTCGGCAATGTCAAGGCTTTTATCATCATAAGATATCCAGAAGCAGCCCGTATGGACGGCTCCTTCTATGGCATTGTACTCGTATTTCCCCGAAGTCTCGTTATATACGCCCTTATCCTGACCCTGCAGGAGACCCCATTTGTAGTGATCAGGGAATTCCTCATCTTCAGCCCCCCAGCTGTTCATCGCGAGCCAGGCGCCGTCATGCTCCGGGAGCGGCGCGTCTTCCCCGGACAAAGTCTTGTGGGCAAAGTTTTCTTTAGGATAATTATCGTCCCATCCGATTATAGCTACCTCGTGATTTGCCTCTGCTTTTTCGTAAGTATAATGGGCCCAGTGTTCGCTTATATACGCGGTCTGCGGATCCTGTCCCGGCATGGAGACATCAGCGGTAAAACCGATCTCTATGGCATGTCCGGAATATATAACGTCTTTAAAGGCGTTAAGCGCGTCTTCCCGCTCTTTTCCTTCAAACCCGGAAGGAATATTGAGTATATATGATTCCTTAAGGACATAGCTCTGATAAAAACGAAGACTGTCATCTATGCTCCAGTCATCATCTTCGCTGTAATAAAAAGGCGCACCGTCTATTTCTGTAATATTCCTGTTTTTACCGTGATATTCGAACTGCTCGGTAAGATCTTCGTGTACAGGACCGGTTCCTGAAGCGAAAAGACCGGTTGCGAAAAATGACATTCCGCCGGTATTGTATCTGTCGCTTGAGTCCTTATCCCCAGTGAAGACCATTCCCTCTCCATACTGCGGGTTATCAGGGTCGTCAACGGGAGAAAGCGCGAAATAAGCCAGGTGCTTTTCGGAAAGATCAAGTTCTTTGAGGCCTTTTTCAGGGTCAGCTTTCGCTGCGTAACCGTCCTGCGCCGCAAGGCCTGAACTTAATATGCTGGTCTCGGCAGACTTGATGGCCGCAAACCCCCAGCAGGTCCCGAACGGATCCTGAGACTTTACATGCGTTACCCAGCAGCTGTCAGCTTCCCCGTCGCCGTCGGTATCGACGCTGCGAAGATCGAACGCTGCGGGAAAGCCTTTGTCCGCGGCAGAAGCCTGCACTGAAAACAAAGGAATTAAAACAACCAGCAACGCAAAACAGGCAACAAAACAGTATATCTTTTTTAAAAAGCTCACACTATTTGTTTTCATCGGTAATATTTATAAGCTATTTTCTTGGATATAAAAACGGACGGGAACTATTTTCTTCGCCGCTGGTCACTACAAGAGGCTTTACGTCAGTCAGCTTCGACTCTACTTTCTGGAGATATCCCCCGCTGACGTCATCAAGAGCTTCGTTTGACACTTCCGCTTCTTCCGGCACATTGCCTTTTAATAAATCTTTATTTTCCATGGTACTCTCTCTCCTGTAAATACTATATTACACAAAAAACTGTACGCCTTCTTTTTCAAAAAATTTAAGACAGTCTCCGCAATAGTTATACAGGCTGTTCGCCGGTATAGGTTTCTTGCAGCGGAAGCATGTCCTTTGCCCGGCGAATTCGGGCTGCCGCGGAATAACGCCGCCTGCGACCTCATCCATATCCGTATCCTTTACTTCGGGTACACGATCCGTTGTCTTTTCATTATCCATTTCAATTCCTCCCTATTGATTCCAATACTATTCCGAATGCTTTCATATCTTTATACGCAGCAGTCTGAAATATGGCAGCCGCAAAGCATAGTTCATATTTAATATAAACTTTAGTTTAATTATAGCATTTAAAGAAATAACTATAAATAGTTTCCCCTTCTTTTGCAGGAAAGCCTCAATAATATGTTAAAATAACTGAAAAAGTTTGGGTGAACGAAAAACAATGAAATCGACCATCAAGGCAAGTACATACCGGGCAATATACAGGCTGCTGGACAGAGTCAGCCCGATCGACTGCGACTGCGGAACGCTCTGCGGCGCGGCCTGCTGCACAAACGGAAAAGACGACGATATGGGCATCTACCTGCTTCCCGGCGAGGAGAAGATCCACGTTGGCGAAGATGACTGGCTCATATGGACAAAAGACCGCGCGCAGGACTACGATTTCCCGGAGTCATGGAGCGGCACCGTATATTTCGTGAAATGCAAGACGCCGCCGCACTGCCCGCGCGAAAAGCGCCCCATACAGTGCAGGACTTACCCGCTGGCTCCGCACATCTGCGAGGACGGTGAGCTTTTAATGGTCTACAACGATATCGACACCCCCTACCGCTGCCCGCTGATCGATGAAGAGATCGAATTAAACGACGATTTTGTCCGGGCAACGCAGACCGTCTGGGCGCACCTGGTACGCGACCCCAAAATATACGACCTCGTCCGCGAGGATTCGATCCGCCGCGAAGAGGCCGTAGCTGAACTTTATGAAATGCTCGAAGGCTGACCGGAACACCCGGCCGGCCTTTTAAATTACAGATCCAGTGTGTAAAGCGGGGTAAGCGGTATCATTCCGCTGTCTGAGTCTATGACGAACACACTGATCTTTACAGCTCTCGCGAGGCTCAGCGACACCGTCACCTCTCCGATCTTGTCCGGGGAAGCCATCGCTGTGGCGACGCACCTGCCCGCGGTGTCGTAAGCAGCGACGAACAGTTTAACATCTTCAGCATATCCGCTGTATTCTTCAAGATCTATCGTTACCGTATTGTCCGCTTCGGATACGGTGACTTCGCTGACCTCGGGGAAGGGCGGCATGTAATCTCCGTATTCCAGCGTCTCAGTGCGGGTCTGTCCGCAGGTCGCGCAGGTGTAGACCATCGTTCCGTCGGAATTCTTTGTCGGAGTCTTTGTGACGATTCCCTCATCCCAGTCATGCGGGAAGCGCGCGGTTTCATCACAGCCCGCGCATCTGCTCGAATGCGTGCTGAGCCCGTCTGAGGTCCAGTCTCCGAAGATGTGCTCGTGCACTATCTCTCCGCTCGGCGCACTCCCGCCTGTCAGCACAGTGAAGGTGATATCCACATCGCAGTCATTATGCTTCTGCCCCGTGACCGCATCGACGATCGTGTAGCGGAGCGTCACCTTATAGACGCCCGGATCAGCCTTTACCTCACCGTAAAAACCGTCTTCAAGGACGGTCAACCCCCACGGAATGTCGGAGCTGTCCACGACCTCCACGCGGCCGATCCTGTGCGCACGGCCAAGCACCGTAGAATGCGCCGAAGGACAATCGAGTCTGTTTACATTAAACTGGCCGTTAAGCGGAACGTAACGCCCCTGATAAACAGTAAACGATCTCTGGTTCAGGACGACGGTATCGTCCTCTTCTACATAGTCCTCGCGGCCATCATATTTGTGCGTATCCACGACTGGGCGGTCCTGCCGTCCGCGGAAACGAGCGCGATATCCGCAAATTCTCCGTCGACGGACCAGGCCATCTGCTCGTCAAAGGCCGCGCCGTACTGCGCCTCGACCGTTATTGTATAGTACGAGTCCGCGGCGATATGGCCGCCGGCGTCAAGATTTGCCCACTCAACGTCGGTGACACCGACACGGATATCGTTCGTCCGTACCGTGCTCAGAGCTGGAGGCAGATCGCCGACATACAGATCGGACAGTCCGGTCAGATCGACATCGTAGACCCAGCCGGCAGACTGCATGACGTCAAGGTTCACGCCTCCGCTTCTGAACGGCATCTCATCCAGACCGCAGCGGCAGTCGTAAACTCCCGCGTCGGACGCTTTAAGCTGGGTTATCTTAAGACCGATACCTCCGCCCCAGTAAGCCGACGCTTTATAGTGGGGCGTCCCGTCTTCGTTCTTCGTTTGGAAATCCAGCTTTACGTCGTCTTTATACCAGGCATACATGCCTGCCTGTCCGTAATCCTGTCCGTAGAACGGTCCGCCCGTATCTTCCTGACCGTCGTGGAAAAGAATGATATCTGTATCGTAGCCCTGCACGCCGTGCTGTGCCCTGAACTCTCCGGGCTGCAGTTCAAAGGCAGGCTTGTACCCCACTTCGACCTCGTTTGTAGGGATGTAGGTATAAGTTTCCGAGACAGGGTTATAGTGATAATAGTTCGTAAACTGGCAGCGGTATTTCGCCTCAAAGTCCACCGGCACGGTCAGCGTGGCCTTGCCGTCCTGGAAAGTAGTGGGTTCCAGCCTGGCATAGTAAGGCTCTGTCATCTCCCAATAGGCATCGGTGGCATTTTCTGCCACTGCCGTGAGCGTCACCTCCGCTCCTTTTCGCGGCACGACCAGCATGCCCGTTCCGGGCTGCTTAATGACCGTGACAGGACGCCGGGAAGTGGCATTGAACAGGCAGCAGCTGACCGAGCGGACTTCGTAGGGGTAGGCGCCCTCGTAAGTCTCTATGACTGTCGAGAAGGCGAAATACGTCTTGCCATCCACCAATCGGTCCTTCAGGCCGGGGTCTGCCGAGATCAGATCGAGCGTGACTTCCGGAGGCGCGGTATAATGGCCGAGCAGGGTCATGGTATCTGCGTCATACACATCGTAATACGCCATGAGCCCCAAAGTCCTTCCGCGCGCTTCCGCAGCCTCTTTAAAGAGCGGGTCATAATCCGTATAGACTTTAAGTGAGTCCGTGTTGAGCGTGGGGTGGGAACTTGTCGGAGCTGCCGCAAAACACAGGCTCGCAGTGTTTGACACAGGCTTTACGATCATGAAGGTCTCATAGCCGTAAGGCACGACGATCTCGTTCCAGAGATCGAAACCGTCACCCTTGACGATGGAATTCGGGACCATCCAGTGGCGCGGCGGCCGGGGATCCATGAAGGATACGCTCACGTTCTCATAGTCTATATCATCTTTTGTGAAGCCGAGCTGTCCAGCCCTTCCGTAGTGAAACATGTAGGGTGGATCGCCTTCGACACCCGTATAGCGTCCGTCATAGACGACATCGTTTTTATGGAGCAGGAAGACGCCGGACACAAGGTCGACATCCGCATGCGAGTCGATCTTAAGGCAGTCCGCGCTTCCGCGGGCATCGATCTCCCCTTCGACGACCCTGACATACCCACCTTTTGCGTCGATGACCGAACAAGCTTCTCCCCTCCCAAGCAGCGTTCCGCCGTTTATCGTCAGACTGCCGGATTTAACGATGATCGCGGTTCCGTCAACGGATTTGGTTACGTTGCCTGTATAAGATGAATACCAATCGGGGCCACCGAATCCATCATCGGAATGCGCGTTCGTGATCCACTGTTTCTTGGAGCGCCCGGCTTCAAGCGTGCCGCCGTTGATCGTCAGACTGCCGCCGTCCACCTCAAAAAGATTGCGGTTCATGTCAGTGGCGAAAAAAGCATGATTTACGTCGTAATCCTCTATATCGAAGATATAGCCTTCGTAGTGTATATACCCCAGATCTCCGGTCGAAT
>JAFYFK010000212.1 GCA_017543805.1 Bacillota bacterium
GTCGCGGCCAAGGCCATGGGCGGGCTGTCCGGAGACAGCGTAACTACCTATACTCTCCCCGGAACCGATATCCTCAACGGCGGACTGTCCTTCTGGCAGGTCAACAGCAAGGAGACCCTGAGCATGCTCGAGGGCATATTCATTCCGCAGAGCGATGAGCCCGAAGAAGGCGAAGGCAGCTCAAACTAGGTATCAGACATGAATAAGACCGGAAAGAAGATCGCAAGCCTGTTTCTGAGCGCGGCTATTGCCGCGGCGTCTTTCGTATGCGTCTGGGCGGACGCGAAGTTTTCCGATGTTCCGGAAAGTTACTGGGCCGCGGAGCACATCAGGAACGCTTCCGACGCCGGCATCATTTACGGTTACACAGACGGAAGCTTTAAACCGAAGAACAACGTAAACAGGCAGGAAGCTCTGGCGATGATCTACAGAGTCCTCCGCGGGGCGTCGCTTCTTAAGACGGAGGACGATCTTTCCGCAAATTATACCGACGTTCTGGACCGTTACGCTTTTTCCAATAACGGACTCAGGACTTCCGCCGCGTACTTTTTTGAAAACTCAGTGCTGGAGGAAGCCGATCTTCAGGCCCCGGAAGGCGCAAAATCGGCCGCTCCGCGCGAATTGATCGCGGTCTGGGCATCAAAGGCCATAGGCTACGAAATTTCGCCGCTTTCGGTCTTAAAATACAACGATACCGCGAGCATCGAGGCGCCGTATATCCCCTATGTCGACGCGCTCTACCGCTACGGCATCATGATAGGCGGGACCGACGGCAACTTCTCCCCGAAGAACGGCGTCGTGCGCGCCGAGATGGCGGCCATAGCCGTAAGGCTGCTCAAGGCCGCTCCGGATACGGTCCTCGTCCCGGACACCAAAGCATCCGCTGTGGTCACGGTATCCGGAAACATCAGCCTGGTCAATACATCCCGAAGGACCATGGCTGTCGTTACGCCTGACGGAACAAAGACCCTGCACATCAAAAGCGGCTCGCCGATCCTGCTCGACGGCGAATCCGCTGATATCTCCGCGCTCTCAAGCTATGTCGGAAGCGACGTGGTCTTTTCCTGCGTCATAGGCTGCGCGGATTCCGTCGCTGTTCAGACCGGACCCACGGTACTTTCAGGAACTGTCAGCGAGGTCAGAAACTTAAGCGACTGCAGCGCGGTCACCATCACCCTTAAAAACGGCGCAAACGCGGCGTATATCTACGAAGCCGGTTCCACCGAAGGTTCCCTGCCTTCCGCCGGTGACAGTGTCGATTTCATCTCCGACGGCGCTCTGCTGCTGGAGATCAGATAGAAGTTGAAGTCTAAGCCCTTCCGGGCGAAACAGGAGAAAAGTATTTTATGGATCTTGACATCATCAAAGGAAAGAAGGTAGCGGAGCTCAGAGAGATCGCCGCGGCGCTTAAAATTCCCGGCGCGGCTGCCATGAAGAAATCTGAGATAGTAGCGCTGCTGACAAAGATGCACGAGGAGGCTGAAGCCCAGCAGGCCGCGGAAGCGGAAGCTGCGGCAAAGGAATCCCGCGCGCAGGAGGAAAAGCCCGCGGAGCAGGAAAAACCGGCGCCAAAGAAGCGCGGAAGAAAGCCCAAGGCCGCTGCTGCTGAGGAACCGGCCCCCGCGGAGGAGGCAAAAGCTCCCGAGGAAGCCGCGCCGGCAAAGAAATCGTCTAAAAAATCTTCCGGCAAATCTTCAAAGAAATCCGTTGAAAGCGAGCAGATCGTTCTGATAGAGGTCACCGGAGTTGAAGAGCCTAAGGCGGAGCCCGCCGCTGAGGAAAAGACCGCAGAGCAGGAGAAGCCGGCACCTAAAAAGCGCGGCAGAAAGCCCAAGGCCGCCGCTGAAAAGGCTGCCGAGCCGGCAAAGGAGCAGGAAGAAGCGGAAAAGCCCGCGGAAGCTGCGGAGACTGCCGAGCCCGCTGCTGAAAGCGAAGCTCCGGCTGAGGACAACGCCGAAAAAACCGAACCCGCACAGAAGCCTGAATACAGCGATCCCAACCGCTACGAGACCACAGGCATACTCGATCTCGCCGAGGGAGGTTTCGGATTCCTTCGCTTCAACAATTTCTTAACATCCGACGAAGATGTCTATGTTTCGCCCACACAGATAAGGCGTTTCAACCTTAAGACCGGAGACGAGATCTGCGGAATAGTCCGCCGCCCCGGGGACAACGAGCGCTTCGGCGCCATGCTCTTCGTCAAGACCGTAAACGGCGACGAGCCCGGAGTCGCGAGGCGCAGAAGGGATTTCTCCAGCCTTACCCCCATTTATCCGGAACGCCGCATCAACCTGGAAAAAGGAAGCCGCGCGCTTTCGATGCGCCTGACAGACCTGATCGCGCCGATCGGATTCGGCCAGAGAGGCCTTATTGTGGCGCCGCCGAAAGCCGGCAAGACCACTCTGCTCAAGCAGATAGCGCAGGCCATAGAAGCCCAGGACGACATCGATGCCGAGCTGATAGTGCTTCTCATAGACGAGCGCCCCGAGGAAGTCACGGACATGCAGCGCTCGATAAAGGGCCACGTAATATATTCGACCTTTGACGAACAGCCCGCTCACCATGTAAAGGTTGCGGAAATGGTGCTCGCGAGAGCGCAGAGGCTGGTCGAACACAAGAAAAATGTTATTATACTGCTGGATTCGATAACGCGCCGGGCGAGGGCGTACAACCTGGTGGAGCCGCCTTCGGGCAGGACGCTTTCAGGCGGTCTTGACCCGGCCGCGCTCTACAAGCCGAAGAAATTCTTCGGCGCCGCCAGAAATATCGAGGAAGGCGGATCTATAACCATCCTTGCGACCGCTCTGGTCGAGACCGGAAGCCGCATGGACGATATGATATTTGAAGAATTCAAGGGCACAGGCAATATGGAGCTGCACCTCGACAGGAACCTGCAGGAGAAGCGCATATTCCCGGCCATCAACCTCAACAAATCCGGCACGCGCCGCGAGGATATGCTCATGACCCCGCAGGAGCTCGAGGGCGTATGGATGATGCGCCGCGCGCTGGCAGACTGGGGCACCGAAGAGGCGACGGAGCGCATCGTTCTGGAGATCGCCCAGACACGTTCCAACGAGCTGTTCCTTGAACGCTTCAGGAAAGTAAGACTGTAATGGATCTTGACCGTATTTTTATGAAAAACGCCTCCCCGACCAAGGTCGGAGGACAGGCAATACTCGAAGGGCTCATGATGCGCGGAAGCCGCGCGCTGGCCATCGCCATGAGAGAGCCCTCCGGAAACATCCACCTGACCGTGGAGCCTCTTAAGCCCGCGCAGAAGTGGAAGAAGTATCCGCTGATCCGCGGAGTGTTTTCGTTCATCTCCTCCCTCGTGACCGGCACGGGCATACTGCTTTATTCGGCTGAGGTGCTGGAAAAGCTGGAAGGCGAGTCAGGCAAGGAGACTGAGGAAAAGGATAAATTTACGCTCTGGCTGGAGAAGCGCTTCGGCGAAAAAGGCGCGTTCAACGTCATGATGTACATGTCCGTCGTGCTCTCGATACTTTTTGTCGTCGGCTTCTTTATACTGCTTCCGACATGGATGGTGTCCGCTCTTAAGAACGCGGGCGTGCAGAACGTCGTGCTGCTCAACCTGGCGGAGGGCGTGCTGAGGATAGCGATGTTCGTGGCGTATGTGTCGCTGGCGGCGAAGATGCCGGACATCCGGCGCACATTCGAATACCACGGCGCCGAGCACAAGACTATACACTGCTACGAGAACGGCCTGGAACTGACCCCGGAGAACGCGCAGAGTTTTTACACCCTGCATCCGCGCTGCGGGACCAGCTTTATGATGTTCGTCATGATAATCTCGCTGCTGCTGTTCTCCTTCCTGGGCTGGCCAAACCTTGCGGTAAGGCTGCTGTCCAGGCTTATACTGATTCCGGTGGTCGCCGGGCTTTCATTTGAGGTGCTGCAGTGGACGGGGCGCCACAACAACGCCTGTGTAAAGGCGCTGAGCATGCCCGGAATAATGCTGCAGAAGATCACCACAAGAGAACCCTCGCTGGACCAGCTGGAGGTCGCGATCGCGGCGATGAACGCGGTCCTGCCGTCGCATGAGGACCCGGACGTCCCGGTGGATTACTGGGTCGGGGAGATCCTCAAAGACGGAACTATGGTCAAAAACGAGGAAGAGACTAAAGCTTACATAGAGCAGAAAACGAAGAAATGACGGTAAACGATCTGCTGAAACAGACGATAGAAGGGCTGGAGGCCGCGGGGATAGAAAACGCGCGGCGCGAGGCCGAACAGATAGTATGCGCGGTTCTTAAAAAGGACCGTTCATATTTTATTGTTCACGGCAGCGATGTTATCGGCGGCGAACCTGTGCTGCAGGTCAATAAAAAAACTATCGACAGGGCATTTGGCATGCCTCTGCAGTATGTTATAGGCACGTCGGCCTTTATGGACATGGAGCTCGGCGTGGACGACCGTGTGCTGATACCGAGGCCTGAGACCGAGCTGCTGGCGGAGCGCGCGGAGGCTTTTCTCGCGGAACGTTTTGCGAAAGAGCATGACGGAGAGATCAGCGTCGTCGACCTCTGCACGGGAAGCGGCGCCATCGCTCTGTATCTGGCAAGGCGTTTTACCATTGCCGCGGTCACGGCGGCGGACATTTCCCAGCCGGCTCTGCAGGTCGCGATCTACAACAACATGAAGTACGACGCCGGGCTGAACATAGTCCGCTCGGATCTGTTTGAGAATATCGAAGGGACTTTTGACCTTATAACCGCAAATCCGCCCTATATCCCGACGACGGTCATTGACACGCTGGATCCTGTCGTAAAGGACAAGGAGCCGCGCCTTGCCCTCGACGGCGGGGACGACGGCCTGGACATCGTGCGCAGGCTGGTCTCCGAAGCTCCGCAGCACCTTAAGGCGGGCGGAATGCTCCTGATGGAGCACGGCCACGACCAGGGCGAAGCCTGCCGGGAGATTGCGCTTGCCGCCGGTTTTTCCGCCGCGCAGACGTTTAAAGACCTGGAGGACCATGACCGCATTTTGTGTGCAGAGCTCTGAGAAACACTATCTGTTGGGGATGCCGCGCAGCCCGGGAAAAGGCTGCAGAAAAAAGCTGAAAAGTCCTGAAAATTCACATTTTTCTGCTTGCACCGCGTGGCTCGTTGTGCTAATATAGTTAAGCCTTTACGAACGATTTTTTAAGGAGGTCTTTTTACAATGAAAGAAGGAATCCATCCTGATTATAAGGATTGCAAGGTAACTTGCGCTTGCGGAAATACATTTATGACCAGGTCCACCAAGGACGAGATCAGGCTTGACGTTTGCTCTCAGTGCCATCCGTTCTTCACCGGCCAGCAGAAGTTCATCAACCGCGGCGGCCGTGTCGAGAAGTTCAAGAACAAGTACAACCTCAAATAAGAGAACTGATTCGAATCAACCCGGTCCGCGCGGCCGGGTTTTTGCTTAATAATGGCTCCGAAACTTAGTGTTATTATGGGCGGCGCGGGAGAGTCGCTGCCGTACAGATTCATAGAAGGCGAAGTTACAGACACCCGGCTTATGGGTGTTCTTGGCATGCACCTGCACTGGGATCTCCCCGAAGCAAAGGACTCGGACGTCCATCAGTTTTTCTATTATGACGTCGAGGAGCTCGGCCTGGACCAGCTCGCGGTATACCGCGGAAACGAGAAGATCGCCGTGGAACTTGCCTGCAAGGCCTGTTTCGGGGGCCTCGGCGGAAAGATGGTGCCCATAGAGGAAAACGAGGCCCGCTGGCTGGCGCATCATTTTGTCGAAGACACCAGGAAAAAGGGCGAGATCCTTCCGGACACTCTTTACGAGATAAATTTTATTTTGGATAATCCCGCGGAGCTCAGCGAAGAGCAGATATTCAGCCTCGGGCAGAAGATGTGCACGCCCCGCAGGACTGACTACGCCGCGGTCCACTATTTCCTGATGCGTCTCTTCGGGCAGGATCCCGAAGGCGCCGCGCTTCTCGCGTCGCCGTCTCTGGATATGGAAAAATGCAGGGATATATGCATCCCCGGCGGAGCCACATTCCTGATGAACACCATCAGCAAGCAGAAGATACTCGCCGGGCCTATCGCTTATCTGAGCGAATCCCTCGTGGAGGCGGACGACGGCCACTGGATGGTCTTCACCGAGGTCAGCGTCATGGACAAAAAGGTCGTCGACGCAGCGCTTAAGACCAAATTCCGGGTCACTGCGACAGAGGCTTCCCTTAAACTCAGAAAGTCCGAATATATCTCGGTCTTCGAGATCTCCGCGGACGAGGAGTTCGACAGGGAATTTTCAAACTTTTCGATAGGAACGACAGCCACGGCGCACGAGTCCGGGACCATGTACATGGAGTTCAAACCGGACAACAGGCACGTTGAGCAGAGGGTCTTCACCCTGAGCGACGACATAGAAGCGCTCTATTTTGTGACCGAATACGGCCAGATGATCGTTGCGGCTTACAGCTACGAGAGCATTATCGCGGCGGAAGCCCGGATAGCCATCTCCGGGATGCGCAATTATATATACCCGACAAACAAATATAAATTCCTCGATTCCGTCCTCTACGAGTTTGCCCAGTCAGGCTACGACGATTTCAACGAATTCGTAAGGACCATACAAGTGGAATAAAATGAGTTTCGTAAAATTCGAAGACGTCTCAAAAGTTTATAAAACCGGCAGCGTTGAGATCAGGGCCGTCGACCATATCAGCTTCGAGATAGAAAAGGGCGAGTTCTGCGTCATAGTCGGGCCGTCGGGCGCCGGCAAGACCACCGTGCTCAACATGCTCGGAGGCATGGACGCCTGCAGCGGCGGCACAATAACCGTGGACGGGACCCGCGTTTCAGATATGAGCCCCAGGCAGCTCACAGAGTACCGCAGGGACGACATCGGTTTTGTATTTCAGTTCTACAATCTGGTCGGAAATCTTACCGCATTGGAGAACGTCGAGCTTGCCGCGCAGATCTGCAAAGATCCTCTGGACGCCGCCACAGTGCTCGCGGAGGTCGGTCTTTCCGACCGTTCCGACAACTTCCCCGGGCAGCTTTCCGGAGGAGAGCAGCAGCGGGTCGCGATCGCCAGGGCGCTCGCCAAGAACCCCAAGCTGATGCTCTGCGACGAGCCCACCGGGGCGCTGGACTACCAGACAGGAAAGCAGATACTCAAGCTGCTCCAGGACACCTGCCGGCAGAAAAACGTCACGGTCATAGTGATCACACATAATTCCGCAATTACCCCCATGGCCGACCGGGTCATACGCATAAAGAACGGCACCGTAGCCGAAATGCGCCTCAATCCGGATCCGATGCCCGTGGAAAACATCGAATGGTGAAATGCGCGCCTTAAACAGGGATTTTATAAGAGAGATAATAAAGACAAAGGGCCGCTTCCTGTCGATACTTGTATTGGCAGCGCTTGCGGTCGCTTTTTTGTCCGGATTAAGGGCTATAGCGCCGGATATGAAAAACACTCTCGACGATTATATGGACTCCCGGAACATGGCGGATCTGCAGGTCTACGCTTCCCTTGGGCTCACTGAAGACGATATCGGCGCCATGCTGCAGCAGGACGGCATTACCGACGGGGAGGCGTTTTATCTTATAGACGCTTTCGCCTCCTGCGGGGAGACCGGAAAGCCTGTCAAGCTCTGGTCAATGCCGCAGCGCATAGGCCTTCTTGTCATCAGGGAGGGCCGCATGCCGGAAAACAGCGGCGAGTGCCTTATTGACGGCAAATATTCCAAGGAAGAGAACATTCATATCGGGGATACTGTCACTCTTGCGACGGAGGGGACCTACGAAGACTGCCTCGCGGTGGAAAGCGCGGAGGTCGTCGGCATAATTTCGAGCCCGTATTACATAAGCGTCGAAAGGGGAACCTCTACCATAGGAAACGGGCAGGCCACCGGCTGCATCTACATGCTTCCGGAAGCCTTCGATATGGATTATTACACGACCGCTCTGTTTAAGCTGGAAGGCGCGGACGCGCTGGTCGCCTATTCCGACGAATACGAAGATCTGGTTTCCGACGCGCAGGACGCGCTGGATGTTTTCGGCGAAGAGAGGGCCGCCATAAGGACCGCGGAAATTAAGAACGAGGGCTTTGACAAGCTCGCGGAGGCTCAGGACGAGCTTGACGAGGGCAAACAGAAGCTCGCCGACGCGGAAACCGAGATCGCGGACGCCAGACAGGAGCTGGATGACGGCTGGGAGGAGCTCGCTGACGCAAAGCGCACTCTGGCGAAGGAGACTGCCGACGCGGAGAAGAAGATAGCCGACGCGGAAAAAGAGCTCGCGGACGCGCTTGTTGAGCTCAACGACGGAGAAAAGGAGTACGCCGACGGCATTAAGGAATATGAGGACGGTCTTGCGGACTACGAAGACGGTCTTAAAAAATACGAAGACGGTGTCAAAGAGTACGAGGACGGGGAGAAAAAGCTCGCTGACGCGGCGGAGGAGCTGCGGGTCGGGAGAATATCCATAAGGGAGGGCCAGGCGGAGATCAACGCCGGAAAGGCCCAGATAGCGGCGGGGCGCCAGCAGATACTGGAACAGCAGAACATGCTGGACGGGCAGAAGGCCGCGATGGCAGGCATGGGTATGGACGCAGACACCATAGCCGCCCTTACTGACGGATATCAGGCCCAGATCGACGCAGGCTCGGCAGCGCTGGACGCCAACGAAGCGCAGCTTGCGGCCGCCGAGGGGCAGCTGAATGCAGGCCGGGCGGAACTCGGCTACGGGCAGCAGGAATACGACAGAGGCGTGGAAGAGCTGGAAAAAGCGAAGGCTGAGCTGGACGACGCAAAAGCCGAGCTGGACGACGCCAAGGCCAAGCTCGAGGACGCTGAAAAAGAACTGGCGGACGCCCGCACCGAGCTGGACGACGGCTGGAAGGAATACAACGACGGCGTGGCGGAGCTCGAGGATGCCCGCAAAGAACTCAGGGACAAGGTCCGCGACGCGGAGAAGGAGATCGCCGACGCGGAAAAAGAACTCAGTGACGGCGAAGAGGAATACGCCGACGGCTACGAGGAATATCTCGAAAAGAAGGCAGACGCGGACAGGGACATCGCCGACGCGGAGGTCAGGATAGCAGACGCGCGCCAGGACCTTCTGGACCTCAAGGACTGCGAATGGTATATAACCGGAAGGGAAGCGGCCCCGGGATATCTGGGCTTCGGACAGGACGCCGACCGGATGGCAAATCTGGCCAAGGTCTTTCCGATGCTGTTCTTTATCGTGGCGGCTCTGGTCTGCCTCACGACGATGACCCGCATGGTGGACGAGCAGCGCATGGAGATCGGCTGCCTTAAAGCGCTGGGCTACAGCAAGCTTGCGATCTCAAAGAAATACATTCTTTACGGCGCGCTTCCGGCAGTCTTCGGCAGCGTGTTCGGACTTGCTTTCGGATACACGGTCTTTCCCAAGATGATATTCACCGCGTGGCAGATAATGTACGACGTGCCGGACATTAAGCTGCAGTCTTACACGAATATAAGCGTGTTCTCCATCGCCGCCATTATCGTCTGCACCGCGCTGTCCAGTCTCTGGGCATGCTTCGCGACGCTGACTGCAAGCCCCGCGGCGCTCATGCGCCCCAAAACGCCCACGGCCGGCAAACGCGTTTTCCTGGAATATATAAAACCGCTCTGGAACCGCATGAACTTTTTCAGAAAGGTCACCGCGAGGAACCTTTTCCGCTACAAGAAGCGCCTTATCATGACCATCGCCGGGATCGGCGGCTGCGCAGCGCTGATAATCGCCGGATTCGGGCTCAGGACATCGCTCACGGATACGATGAACAACCAGTTCGGGCGCATTTTCCGCTATACCGCCAGCGTTTCCGTGACCGACAGCATAAGCGAAGAAGAGGAAGCTGCTGTAAGGAACTACCTGGACGGTTCCGAAAGCGTTACGGATTATATGCATGGCATACTGGCTTCCGGAACCGCTGAGAGCCCTGATTATTCGATATTTACCTATATTCAGGTGGGTGAACCTGAGGACATCGCGCGTTTCTTTGAGATCCAGACCTACGACGAGAGGAAAGGCCCGGACGCCGGGGAGATCATAACCCTGGACGACAGCGGGGTCATAATAGACCAGAAGCTTTCGGAGCTTCTGAACGTCGGAGTCGGGGACAGCTTTACGCTGGAGTTCGACACGCGCCGGCAGGTGACTGTCGCTGCCATAAATGAGCATTACGTGGCCCATTACGTATATATGACGCCGGCGTACTATTCCGCCAAGTATCATAAGCCTTACGAACCGGACACTTATCTTATGAAGATCGAGCCTGACGACGACGAGACTTCAGACCGCGTCATGACGGAGCTTCTGGCGCTCGACGGCGTCGGGGCCGCAAACCGGGTCGCGGATACGAAAAACACTTATATGCATTCCATGGAGCGCATAGATTTAGTCGTGGTCGTGGTCATCCTGGCCGCGGCGGCGCTGGCGTTCGTAGTGCTCTTCAATCTTTCGAACATCAACATAACCGAGAGGCGCAGGGAACTAGCGACCATCAAGGTCCTCGGCTTCCGCGACGGCGAAGTTTCGGCTTATGTCTACCGCGAAAACATGATCCTTACCCTGTTCGGCATAATCCTGGGGCTTGCGCTGGGGCACTGGCTGCATGTCTGGCTGGTGCATACTACGGAGATCGACCTTATGATGTTCGGACGCAACACGGACCGCATGGCTTATGTCTGGGCATCGGTCCTGACGGTGCTTTTCAGCGTTATCGTCAATTTTGCCGCGCATTTCAGCCTTAAGAAAATAGATATGGTTGAATCGCTGAAGTCCGCGGAGTAAAATAATAGTAATATTTTTATAATTCAAAAGGAGGTCAGTATGAGATACAGTATTGAAGGCGGCCAGCTGCCGGTAGTGATCTGCACGCTCGAGAACGGCGAATCCATGATCACCGAAAAAGGCGCAATGGCCTGGATGAGCCCCAACATGGAGATGCAGACCCAGGGCACCGGAGGTCTCGGAAAGTCCCTCGGCAGGCTCTTCTCCGGAGATTCCGTGTTCCAGAACAAATACACCGCGCACGGCGGGCAGGGTCAGATAGCGTTCGCGTCCAGCTTCCCCGGATCCATCGTGGCAATGGACATATCGCAGAACCCGATAATCGCGCAGAAATCCGCGTTCCTCGCAAGCGAGGCGGGAGTTAATCTTTCGGTATTCTTCCGCAAGACATTCGGCACCGGCCTCTTTGGCGGAGAAGGATTTATCATGCAGAAGCTCGA
>JAFYFK010000213.1 GCA_017543805.1 Bacillota bacterium
AAAGCCAGAGGCGTAAAACACGCCGAGATCACCGAGAATGGAGCGCATCAGGGGGAATCCGACAAATCCGACGTTGCCGAAGATTATGCAGAGGCGCAGAGCTTTTGTGCGGCCGTCCCTGCCGCGCACCAGGCCTGCCCCGATAAGGCCGGCGGATACATGAAGAATTATGGAAATAAGGACCTCGAGAAAGAACAGCTTAAGAAGCTGGCTGTTGTATTCCGAGCGGAATGCCCTTATGAGCATGCACGGAATGCTGAAATTGATGGCGATGTCCGTCAGTCCTTTTGACACAGCGTCGTCTATCATTCCGAACTTTGTGCCGACATAGCCTATCACCAGCAGAATCGAAAGCACTATTACCTGCTGAACGATTATTGTAAAGCTTTCTATCATGATCTTTCAAATCTCTTAAATCAAAGTTATTGCACTATACTATACCAGAACCCTGCCGCCGTAAAGCCTCATGATATTAAATGATTTTTACAAATAATGAGGATTGTATCACATAATATAGTAGATTGTGATATAATCTGTCTACTACAATTAGGAGGAAACCATGCATATGAGAAAGAGATCTATTTCAATTATCCTCGCTCTTGCTTTGACGTTCTGCCTTATACCGGCCGTGGCGTTCGCAGGCGAGGACGATGTAATGGGAATCAAATCCGTTACATTCAGCGGCAGCAAGTTTACCCCTTCGGGACCTGTCCTTAACCTTTCGGTCCCCTACAGCTTTACAGGAACAGCAGACCTGTCCACGCTGCAGCTGGAATACACTGACGATTTTAACAGCGCGTATACATCTCAGGGATTCACCCTTCCTGAAGGCAAGGACCTGGAAGTCGGGCCCACGCCCAAATCCCTGCAGCTGAACTACAAGGACGACGCCGGCGAATATAAGACCACCTACTCTGTATATCTCAAGAGAGCGGCAAAGGTCGACGCTGAGTTCGAAGGCACCATTTCAAAGCGCGCGTCCGTAAAGGAAGGCGCTGTAAAACTCACCCAGAAGGAATTTACCGACCTTTATACACAGAATGACGGCGCTTCGTTCGCTGGCGTATACATCGCAGGCGGCGACTCTTCCGTAGCGGCTGTTAAGCTCGGCACTGCCGAACTCGACACTGTCTCCGGTTCCGGCTACCAGGTCACCGCGGCCCAGCTCGGCAACCTGACCGTCCTTCCAAAGAAGGCAGGCAGCACCAGCTTCCGCCTCACCGCGTACGACGCTGACGGAGCAACTGTCGGCGCTGCTTCGCTCGACGTCGATGTCATCGCCACCACCGTTATGGATCCCATAGCCGCGAGCATCACCCAGCTTCAGATCCTCAACATGAGCACCCTCGACGTTGCCAATGCTTTCAAGACCATGTCCGGCAAGGATCTGGCAGCTATCAAGGTCACATCCGCCCTGTCCCAGGGAACTATAGTTTCCAACTACAGAGACGACTCCAACTACGGAGCGGCTCTCGTAAAGGACAAGCTCATGACCGCCGCTGAATTCGCGGCGCTGACCTATATCCCCAACCGCAATATCAGCAGAAACTCCACGGAGACTGTCAAGTACACAGCCTACGACGAAGACGACAACGAATTCACGGGGACCATCACCATAACCATCACATATCAGAGAGCCGACCTTACGGATCTGACAGCAAACGCCAAGAGCGGATCACCGCTCAGCCTCTCCACGGTAGGCATCCCGGCGCTCTACAACAGATCCGGCTCCGGCACCTTCAGTTATGTGGAATTCAAGCTTCCCAGCGCGTCGGAAGGGGAACTGATTTACGGTTCCGGCAAAACAGGAAGCAAAGTTACCGAGAACACCGGTTATTACGCGAGCGGCGCCGGAAAGCTCCTGCTCAACAACGTAAACTTTGTACCTTCGGCAAGATTTACCGGGTCAACCTACATTTATTACACCGCATATAATACAAACAGCACAAACGCCATGACCGGGCGCATCCGCGTAACCGTTTCCGCGGCCGCTATCGGCTCATTTACCGGAGAGATAGCAAGGGACGAAGTGTTCAGCATGAGCTCGCTCGTCACCAAGATCAACAACGCTTTCAAGAGCGTCACCGGTACCAATTTCAACTATGTTAGATTCCCCTCGCTGCCCAATTCGAGCACCGAAGGAACTCTCTATTACAACTATAACACCACCAAAGCCACCGGAACCGCGGTCAGGTCCAATTACAGCTACTATCGTACAGGTTCCAGCAACAGCCTGCTCTCCGACGTAAGCTTCGTGCCCGCCGCAAGCAGCAGGGCCAGCACTGAGGTCGAGATAAGCTTCGACGCCTACGATACCGCGAACGAAGCCTACAGCGGCACCATAATACTTACGGTCGATTCTTCCAAATACGATCTTGCGACCGTCAGCTACACCACAAATTACAACACAAACCTGAAACTGTCCTCGGCGGAAATCAACGCAAAGGTCCGCGCGGTGGCGGGAAGCAGGACAAACTTCGATTACATCGTCTTTACCTCCGTGCCCTCCACAAGCGACGGAAGCGCGTACTACAACTATAATTCCAGTAACGGCACCGGCACCCGCGTAACGACGAAGAGCAGCTACAACACCTATTATTACAGCGGAAGCCGCGTTGAGCTCGTAGACGACCTTACAGTCGTTCCCGCAAAGAACTTCTCGGGCAACCTGGAATTCGAATACACCGCTTACGTTACAAGCAGAGAATCCTATAACGGCAAAATAGTTGTAACCGTAAAGACCGGCAGCAGCACTCTCGACATATTCGAGGTCAAGACCTCCGCAGGAAAGCCGGTAACCATGAGCCTGGTCGACTTTACCAACGCCCTGAGCAAGCAGTCCAACAGCAATCTGAACTATGTGACCTTCACCGCTCCGAGCACGACCTACGGAAGCCTTTACTACAACTATGTGGAATCCACCGGAAAGTACAGCTACCGCGTAGGATCCTCGGATAAGTTCTACCGCAGATCCAGCGGCGGCGACCTGCTCAGCAATGTGACATTCGTTCCGAACGCCAGCTATTCAGGAAGCTTTGTCCTGAATTACACCGCTTACGACGACAACGAAAAGAGCTTCTCCGGAACCATCAAGATGACCATCGGCGGAGGAATCGAGAACATGACTGATATCGATTCCAAGTCTCCTTACTACAAGGGAGTAAAGTGGGCTCTCGACAACGGCATAGCCGATCCGGACAGCGCTACCTCCTTCGGAACCAGAAGAGATTCCACAAGAGCGGAGATCGTTTACTACATGTGGAACGCTGCCGGAAAACCGGAACCCAGAACTACCGTCAACAAGTTCACCGACATCAAGACCACCGACTACTATTACAAGGCAGTGCTCTGGGCCGTTGAGGAAATGATCACCTACGGAACCACCGCTACCACCTTCACCCCGGGCCGCACCGTTAACCGCGGCGAGGCAATGTGCTTCCTCTACAGACAGATCGGAAGCCCCAAGCCCAAGAACGCGACCAACCCGTTCTACGACATCCCGGCGGATTACTACTGCCACGACGCCGTAAGCTGGGCAAATGAAAACGGCGTGACCGTCGGTACCGACACCACTCACTTCTCACCGAAGAACGGCTGCATAAAGGGCCAGATCATCACCTTCCTCTACAGACACTACGTGGAGAAAGTCGGTCACTAAATCAGAAAATTTCGTTTCATTGAAATTTCCTTTCAGGCAGGAGGCCTCCCCGCGCGGGAGGCCTTTTGCATTGTCTAAAAAGACGCATCGGCAGGACGGACCAAGCCTGTTTATGTTATAATCTGAATATGAAGTATACGAAACAGATCGCGATAATATTCGCGGTAAGCTGCGCGGGAGAGATCCTGCACTATTTTATACCGCTTCCGGTGCCTGCCAGCATCTACGGCCTGGTGCTGATCTTTGCCCTGCTCTGCGCGCGTGTTGTAAAACCCGCTGACGTAAAGGACGGGGCAGGTTTTCTTATATCCATAATGCCCATGATGTTTATACCGCTGGCAGCCGGCCTGCTGGACAGTTTTGATGTGGTAAGGCCGGTGCTGATCCCGGTATGTGTCATAACCGTAGTTTCGACAGTGCTCGTATTCGGCGTTACAGGCGTTTCCGCCCAGGCCATGATCAGGCGCGGCGCTGACACCGGGAAGGAGGACAGTCATGAATGAACTCCTTCTGAACTCGGCATACTTCGGCGTGGTGCTCAGCCTGGCCGGCTACGGAATAGGCCTGTGGCTCAAAAAACGGTACAAATCCGCGATTTTTAATCCGCTTTTGATATCTATTGTGTTCGTTATCTCAATTCTGCTTATTTTCGGGATTTCCTACGAAAGCTACAACAGCAGCGCGAAATATCTGAGCTGGCTGCTGACCCCGGCGACGGTCTCCCTGGCCGTTCCGCTCTACGCACAGATGGAGACCCTTAGGAAAAACCTCAAGGCGATCCTCATAAGCCTTGCCGCAGGCGCGCTCGCAAGCATGGGGTCCATTTGCGCCATGGCTGCGCTCTTCGGCATAAGCCACGCGCAGTATGTAACGCTGCTTCCAAAGTCCATAACGATGGCCATCGGCACCGCCCTGGCTGAAGAATTCGGAGGGTACCCTGCCATTACCGTCGCGGTCACGATACTCACCGGACTTATAGGAAATACCTGCGCTGACAGCCTGTGCAGGCTCTTCAGGATCACCGACCCGGCCGCAAAGGGCCTCGCCATAGGCGCCAGTTCCCACGCCATCGGAACCGCAAAGGCGATGGAGTTCGGAGAAGTCGAAGGCGCCATGAGCAGCCTTGCAATAGTAGTTTCCGGCCTGCTGACAGTGATTGGCGCGTCCTTCTTCGCGATGTTGTGGTAGGCTCGTGAGGTTTTTTATTCCGCTAAATGCCACGTCATCATAGCTCTTGACTTAAATTTGACTTGTACTTGATTTGTATTTGACTTATACTTGATTTAGATTTGAGATATCTACAGGAAAGGTCAAGCTATGGACAGCAAGCTGCTTCAGGAATTCTTCGAAAAATATACAAATAAGAGCGAAACGCGGTACCGCCTGCCAATGTCACAATCCATTAAAGAGTTCTGGCCGGAAGAACTGGAATACAGGAAAGTCCGTGGAAAGGATCTTGGTCTGAAAGCTTATAACGGAATTCCTTACTGGTTTGTCCTTACTGACCGTATGACGGCAGCCGGAGATGCGGTCGCGGCTTTGGCGCGCAATGAAGACGACTGTTCGATATTCTCATCTGTATCGGCGGACGCAGACTTCGCGATCATAGATGAAGCTTTTTTTTCCAGCGCCATTGAAGGAGCGTACAGCACAAGGAAACAGGCAAGGGAATTTATTGAGTCCGGCGCGGCACCGGCAAACAGATCCGAGCAGATGATATTAAACAACTATAAAGCTCTTAGTTATGTATTGGATCATCTTGAAGAAAAGATAACGGACCAGACACTTCTGGATATAGGTAAAATACTTACAGAGAATACTCTTGAGCACGGAATCCTGCCCGGTTACAGGAACGCTCCGGTCTATGTTGTCGGGACCAACGCGGAAACGGTATATACCGCCCCTGACGCTGAATATATACAACCGATGATGGACCAGCTCACAGCCTTTATAAACGACGAGGATGTCCATCCGATAATAAAAGCCTGCGCGGCGCACATATATTTTGTTACCGTCCATCCTTTCTTTGACGGAAACGGGAGGACAGCGCGGGCATTATCGCTTATGATACTTCTGAAATACGGTTATGGCTTCTTCAGGCAGATCCCTATTTCCGATCTCCTGCTGCAGGAACGCGCCAAGTATTACAAAGCCATCCGATCCGCGCAGGATCCGGAAAACGGATATGACCTTACTTATTTTATGGAATACTATTCTGTTCTCCTTATGCGTTGCTGCGAGAGCACGATGTATCGCCTTAAGAATAAAAAGATGCTCTCCGGCCTGCGTTCGCAGCTTACAGGAGACAGCGATCCAAGGCTGATGGCAGGCGCGGAATGGCTGATCTCTGAAAACGTCCGCCAGATGACCGCTGACAAATGGAGCAAAAAGTACAATGTTTCTTTTGAAACCGCGCGTAAAGACCTGAATCGCCTCACAGAGCTCGGTTTTCTGAATAAACACATAAACGGACATAAGCACTTTTACGAACTGAAAACGGACGAATAAAAAGACCACGCAAAAACCCCCAAAGCATTTCTGCTTCGGGGGTCCTTATTTTGCCTTATGCCTTAGACTAACTCAAGGAATACTGCTTCAGCAACGTCTCCCTGACGGGGTCCGAGCTTCAGGATCCTGGTGTAGCCGCCGTGGCGCTCGTCATACTTCGGAGCGATCTCGTCGAAGAGCTTTGCAACGACGTCCTCGTCCTTGATGTATGCCATAGCCTGTCTCTTGGCGTGAAGATCGTTCTTCTTTGCGAGAGTGATCAGCTTTTCCGCTTCTCTTCTGGCTTCCTTGGCTCTGCAGTCAGTGGTCTGAATGCGGCCGTAGCGGAAGAGATCGGTAACGAGATTCCTCAGCATAGATCTTCTGTGGGCAGATTTTACTCCCAACTTTCTGTATCCGGGCATTGGTGTTTCCTCCTTCCCGTAACTACTCATCGCTGGGCTTCAGACCCAGACCGAGTTCTTCTAACTTGTGCTTTACTTCGTCAAGGGACTTCTTTCCGAGGTTGCGGACCTTCATCATGTCCTCCTCGGTCTTCTTTGTGAGTTCCTCAACAGTATTGATATTAGCCCTCTTGAGGCAGTTGAAGGAACGAACGGAAAGCTCGAGTTCTTCAACGCTCATCTCAAGAACCTTTTCCTTCTTGTCGTCTTCCTTCTCGACCATGATCTCAACAGAGTCCATGCTGTCGGTAAGGTCTACGAACAGTCTGAGGTGCTCCTGCAGGATCCTTGCGCCGATGGATACGCCTTCGTCCGGGGCGATGCTTCCGTCGGTCCAGATCTCGAGGATAAGACGCTCAAAGTCGGTGACCTGTCCTACACGGGTGTTTTCCACGGTGTAGTTGACCTTGCGGACAGGGGTGAAGATGCTGTCGACCGGGATGACCGCGATCGGAGTAGTCTCATCCTTGTTCTGGTCTGCGGGCACGTAACCGCGTCCTGTTGCGATATTGATCTCCATTACGAGGGTAGCGTTGTCTTCGAGCGTAGCGATGTGCAGCTCGGGGTTGGCTATCTCAAGGTCGCTGTCCGCGATGATGTCAGCTGCGGTGACCTCCTTGGGGCCTGCCGCGTTAATGATCGCGCGCTTCCTGTCGGATCCGTGGAGAGAAAGTGCCAGCTTCTTGAGATTCAGAATGATCTCGGCAACATCTTCCTTAACTCCGGGGATCGTGGAAAATTCGTGGAGAATGCCGTCTATCCTTACAGAGGTAACAGCAGCGCCGGGCAGGGAGCTCAGAAGTATCCTTCTTAAGCTGTTGCCGATGGTGTTGCCATAGCCGCGTTCGAGAGGTTCAACAACGAATTTGCCGTAGCAGGGATCTTCATCGGAACGAATATATTCGATGGTGGGCCTTTCAATTTCGATCAACTCAAAATACCTCCTTCTAAAAATAATTCTGTGTTAAACGAATCTTTTTAAAAGCTATTATTTCGAGTAGAGCTCGACGATCAGGTGCTCCGCTACCGGTGTATCGATCTGGGCTCTGGTCGGTACGGAGAGTACCTTTCCTTCGAGCTTGTCGGTATCGATGGTGACCCATTCCGGAGTGCTGATGGTCATTTCCTTGATCTCTTTGAATTTCGGGGAAGAGGTGCTCTTCGCCTTGACAGCGATAACGTCGCCGGGCTTTACCTGGAGAGAAGGAATGTCTGCCTTCTTGCCGTTTACGGTGAAGTGTCCGTGAGTTACGAGCTGACGGGCTTCCTTTCTGGAGGAAGCGAATCCCATACGGAATACGGTGTTGTCGAGTCTGGTCTCGAGCATAACGAGGAGGTTTTCACCTGTGATGCCCTGCTTAGCCTCAGCCTTGACAAAGTAGTTGTGGAACTGAGTTTCCTGAAGTCCGTAGAATCTCTTTGCCTTCTGCTTTTCTCTTAACT
>JAFYFK010000214.1 GCA_017543805.1 Bacillota bacterium
AATAAATTTACCGGCGCCAGCGGAAAGAGCGGTTCCAATGACGCAAACGCGGAGTACGTCGCAAAGGTCCGCAGGATAATGGACGACGCGGACGTATCCTTCCAGTTCTGCGAGCTCGGAAAGGTAGACGTCGGCGGTGGCGGCACCATCGCGTACATAATGGCAAAATACTGCATGGATGTTATCGACAGCGGAGTCGCGGTGCTTTCGATGCACGCGACTTACGAGGTCACCTCCAAGGCAGATATATACGAGGCATACAAAGGCTACAGGGCTTTCCTTCTTAACGCTTAGTTCCGATACGGCCGAAAGGCACAGGGTGTTTTATGTACCAGGCTTTGTACAGGAGCTTCCGTCCGGAAGTATTTGACGAACTTCTGGGACAGGAGCACATCGAAAAGATATTAAAGAATCAGATAGCGACGGGCACCACAGGCCACGCCTATGTTTTCTGCGGCACCCGCGGCACAGGCAAGACCACCACTGCAAGGCTTCTGGCAAAAGCGCTCAACTGCACGTCCGACGGGGACCGCCCATGCGGGCAGTGCGAGGCATGCAGAGCCATAGCGGCCGGAACGTTTATAGACGTGCAGGAGATAGACGCTGCGTCGTTTACAGGCGTCGACAACATACGTCAGCTGCGCGAGGAGGTCAATTATCCTCCGGTCACCGGGCGCAACAAGGTATATATCATAGACGAAGCCCACATGCTTACAAACGCTGCGTTCAACGCTCTGCTCAAGACGCTTGAGGAACCTCCCGCCAACACAGTGTTTATCCTGGCGACGACAGAGCCCAACAAGCTTCCCGCGACAATATTGTCCCGCTGCATGCGCCTGGATTTTAAGCGCGTGCCGGAGGAGACGATCTTAGGTCTTTTTAAGCGCATATGCAAAGAGACCGGCGTTGACGCGGAAGAAGACGCCCTGAGCCTTATCGCTTCGAACGCCGACGGCTCTGTGCGCGACGGACTGTCCATACTTGACCGCTGCATAGCCGGCCGCAAGAGCCTCACGAGGGACGATGTTCTCTTCCTGCTGGGGATGGCTGGCGCCGAGGTATATATCAAGATCACCGACGAGGTTCTTGCCGGCAATACGGGAGAAGCGCTCACGACCTTCGCCGGCGTTCTCTCCGAAGGAAAAGAAGTCAACCGCTTTGTGCTCGACTGGGTTGAGCATTTCCGCAACCTTATGGTCGTAAAGTTTACCGAAAAGCCCGAGAACGTCATTAACCTTTCAAGGGAGAATGTCGCAAAGCTCAAGGCGCAGAGCGATTCCGTAAACATGGATGACATACGCCGCTGCATTGAGACTCTCTCAAAAGCCCTGGCGGACGCCAGATGGTCGCCCAAGCCGAGAGTCCTCGCGGAGCTCGCTATAGTTCAGATGTGCTCAGGCACCGCGGTCACGGGAATAGAGGACGCGTCCCGCCCCGCGGCGCAGCCGGCGGCAAGACCCGCGGCAGCGGTAAACAGAGGGGATTCCTTTGTCCGCCCTGCAGCAAAGCCCGCTGCGGTTGAACAGCCGGCGGCGGAAGAAAAGCCTCCGGTAAGGACGTCGACCCTCGTCGAACCGGACCCCGTGGACCGCAAGCTCGAGGATATATGGTACAATGTAATGCAGAGCGAAGAGATCCCGGCGCTTCTGAGGATGTCAGGATCCGTGCTGCGGGACATAAAACACGGCGTGTTTACAGTACAACTCAGCAATGAGATAATAAAAAGCATGCTGGAAAACGAAAGGCCGCTCATCGAAGCCCTTATGGAGGATGAGACAGGCAAGCGTCTCCGCATGGAAGCTATTGTTAAAGAATAGGAGAACACAATGGGTAAGGGAATGAAGGCCGGCAAAAAGCCGTCCATGCCAAAACCTAACAAGAACGCGCAGATGATGCAGCTGCAGGCAATGCAGCAGAGGATGGAGGCCGCGCAGGCCGAGATCGACGCGATGGAGACCGAAGCCAGCGCGGGCGGCGGTGCCGTCACCGTAAGAGTCAACGGAAAGCATCAGATCGTTGCGGTCAACATTCAGCCTGACGCCTGCGACCCCGACGACGTCGAGATGCTGCAGGATCTGATAATCGCCGCTGCCAACGAGGCAATGCGCAGCATAGACGAAAAATCCCAGACCGAAATGAGCAAGGTCACCGGAAGCATGGGGCTTCCCGGAGGGCTTTTCTGATCTGCTGACAGGCTATGAAACATTACGCTAAACCCTTAGCGAAGTTGATATCGGAACTTTCAAGGCTTCCGGGCATAGGCGGAAAAAGCGCCCAGAGGCTGGCTTATTATATTCTTTCGCTCCCCGCCGAAGAGGCAAGGTCGCTTGCGGACGCAATAACGGACGCTAAGGCCAACATGCGCTACTGCTCCGTCTGCGGCAACCTTACTGATGTCGATCCCTGTCCGATCTGCAGCGACAGTTCCCGCGACGGCTCCGTCATCTGCGTGGTCGAAAGCCCCAGAGACGTCGCAGCAATGGAGCGGGTCAAGGAATTCAAGGGCTTTTACCATGT
>JAFYFK010000215.1 GCA_017543805.1 Bacillota bacterium
GGTGTTCGAAACGCTCGCTGCGGATAAGGTGCTGTAAGGAGGTTTGACATGAAAGCTATCATTTTTCTTGAATGCAAGGACGGATCTCCGGTAAGCGCAAGTCTTGAGCTTTTCTCCGCGGCTGCCGCAGTCGGCGCGGAAACTGTTCCCGTGACGGTCGCGGCTCCCGAAGGATATCTGTATGAAGACGCTGTTACGGAAGCTGTCAGCGCAAAGGCAAAGGCAGAGGACGCCGCTCTGGTGCTCCTCGCGGCGACGCCCGTGGGCAAGCTGGTCGCTCCGCGCATCGCGGCAAGGCTCGGGGCAGGGTCTGTCAACGACGCTCTGTCTGTCGGCGCTGAAGGTGGAAAGTTTACCGCCGTGCGCCCTGTATTCGGCGGCACGGTCAGGGAGACTGTTGATTTCTGTACGGACAAAGCCGTTATAAGCGTTCGCGGCGGCAGCTACGACGCTCCCGCGGATGTCCCCGCGGCTGAAGAGCTGACGGCGGATCTGTCAGGCGGCGTTTACGCGAAAGTCGCAGAGGCCATTGAGGAAGCCGGCGCCGCGGTCAATCTGGAGGACGCCAAGGTGATCGTCACCGGCGGACGCGGAATGGGCAATGAAGAGAACTTCAAACTCTGCGAAGAACTGGCCGAGGTACTCGGCGGAGTCGTCGGTGCCACAAGGCCGGCCATCGAAAACGGCTGGGTCGGCAGGACGCACCAGGTCGGGCAGTCCGGCAAGATCGTCGCTCCGGACCTTTACATCGCCTGCGGCGTTTCCGGCGCCACGCAGCACGTCTCCGGCATGATGGGAAGCAAGTACATCATCGCCATCAACAAAGACGAAAACGCTCCGATCTTCTCCATCGCCGACGTCGGTATAGTCGGCGACGCCAAGCAGATCCTTCCGCTCATGATCGAAGAATTCAAAAAGAGAAAGTAAGACCTGAAATCCAATCGGTCCCGCGGCTTTTTAGGGCGGCGGGACCGTTTTTTATTAAACTCTACGATTCGTAGCTTGCTTTTTGAGTATTTCTGAACGTACTATTGAGCTGCGAAAGGGGGTTCATGGATTATGGATCTTAAGAAAACCGGAGAATTGATAGCAAACGAAAGAAAGGCGGCAGGGCTTACTCAGGCGGAGCTGGCGGAAAAGATCAGCGTCAGCAGCAAGGCAGTCAGCCGCTGGGAGACCGGGCGGGGGCTGCCGGAGGCGTCGCTCATGGCGCCGCTCTGCGAAGTTCTGGGGATAAGCGTCAACGAGCTGCTTGCGGGGGAGCGGCTCAGCGCGGAGGAGGCCGTTCAGCGCGCGGACAAAAACATCCTCAGCATACTTCAGGACAGCAGGCGCTTCAGAAAACGGGTCTGCGCGCTGATCGCCGCGGTAATATGCCTCGCTCTGATGTATTTCCTTTACAACAGGGAATTCTGCGTCGACGCGGATTCCAACCAGAGCCTCGAGGCCGCATTCAATTCCTACGGCGATGTTTCAAATAACGCCGGGGAGGTCATAGATGTACTGGATTCCGCAAAGGCCGGGAAGTACCTCTTCGTGCTCTATTCTTCCAGCAAATATCCCGCCAGCAGCGGTATCGCGAGCCTTGAAAAAGGCCTGTTCGGCAAATACAGATTTGCGGGACGCAGCGATTCTTCCTGGCCGCTCTATCATATGGAGACCGCCAGGGCTGGGAAAAACGATGTTTTACTTATCTATTGCGCAAACGTGCTGGATGAGAACGTAAAAACCTTCCGCCTGTACGCGGACGGGGAAAACGGGCCCGGAACCGGCGAACTGCTTTATGAGGGAAAAGTTCAGGACCGTCCCTTCCTGCAGGTCAGCTCCTCGGACAGCGGGTCCATACCTCTGTTCGCGACCGGCATGCTGAGATACTACGACGCGGACGACAATGAAGTGAGCAGCTTTGAACTTGTTGCGCAGTATCCTGACACCGGAAGCTGGTCAACGTCAACAGGAAGCATGGAGCAGTGGCTCATCTATGTCCAGGAGTTTATAGTGCTGGCCCTTGGCGCGGTATTTGTCCGCTATTTCCTGTCGGAGAAAAAGAATTAATACTTGTTCTTTCTGCTTGCGCGGATAAGGGTAATGATGATCGTCACGGTCATTATGACTGCGAGCACTATGGCCGCGCTGCCGAAAAGATCCGCCTTTGAAAGCGTCAGAAAGATAGTAAACGAAAGCGCAAACAGCGCAAATTCGAGGCTGAGAAGCGCGAGCATCAGGCCTATCTCGGCATACACCGCGTTTGCTTTTGCCGCTTTGACCCGGAAGCCTGTACTCCAGGATGTGGGCGGGACCATGTGGAGGATCACGCCGTCGGTTATGACCATGGCCAGCGCAACGACCGGCATGATCAGCGCCGTCCAGGCAGATCCGTAACTAGTCACGTTTCCTTTAAAATCGTAATTCATCGGTACCGGTCCGTCCGATGTCAGCGCGTAAACTACTGCGACGGCTACAGAAGCGAGGCTGATCACGAGCGCGGCGATCTCGATGGCGATATGGATTCCTTTAATATATGATTTATTCATGATCCTGTCCTCCTGACTGAGCGGCATTAAAATGAATTGAATTATCTGATATCATTATGATATCAATTTGAACTTTTGTCAAGAGGAGCTTCAGAAGCTTTGCCCTTATAAAAAGATTCTTGAAAAGCCAGCCCTTTCTGCATTACAATAAGTCATTATTGTTATTCGGGAAGGGCTTTTATGTTTGGCATTTTTACAGGCGTCCTGGCCAATGTCGCGACAGTCGTCGCCGGCACCGCGGTCGGGCTGATATTTAAAACCGAAAAGCTTAAACGCATAGGCGAGCGCATCTTCCAGGTGTTCGCGCTGTATGTAATGGTGATGGGAGTGGAAGGCGCGCTCGGCGTGAGCCAGCCTCTGCTGCTTCTGGCGTCGATAATCATCGGCGTTGCCGCAGGCGAGCTTCTGGATCTGGACAAAGGTTTCAACCGTCTGGGCGAAAAGCTTCAGGCCAGGTTTACGAAGGGTTCCGACAGCCGCTTTTCCGAAGGCTTTATGCAGGCAAGCCTGCTGTTCTGCATCGGTTCCATGACTATCCTCGGCGCCCTGCAGAGCGGTCTGGAGAATCAGCATTCCATCTATCTTACCAAGAGCGTCCTCGACCTTGTCTCTTCCATGACCCTTGCCATGGGCTTTGGCATCGGCGTCGGATTTTCCGCGCTGACGGTCCTTGTCTTCCAGGGGCTGCTGGTGCTCGGCGCCAGCGCGCTTGCGCCGCTACTTACGGATGCCACGGTCGCGGTCTGCGTGCAGGTCGGAAGCCTGTCTCTTATAGGCATTTCGCTCAATATGCTCGGTCTGACTAAGCTCAAGGTCGCCAACTTCCTGCCCGCCATGTTCGTCCCGATGATCTGGCAGGCGATAACGCTGCTGATGCGCTGACTGTTA
>JAFYFK010000216.1 GCA_017543805.1 Bacillota bacterium
AGGAGGATATACCGCCGCAGCTTGTGGAGATCGAAAAGCATATCGAGGACCGGAAGATCGTCGGCCTCAAGTTCTACCTGACTTATCAGACTGCAAAGGCAAATGACGCCCGCATGTACCCGGCTTACGAATTCGCTGCGAAGCACGGCCTTGGGGTCACCTTCCACACCGGGACCTGCAGCCTTGTGCTGCCCTCGGACCAGTATCTGGAGGGTTCGGATTCGAAATACATCGCGCAGGTTGCCGGCGAATTCCCCGAGGTCGGCTTTGTCGCCGCGCACATGGACGACCCGCGCCTTTACGAGTGCGCCGCAAACGTCGCCGCACATCCCAATTTCTTTACGGATTTTTCCGGCCTGTATGAACCCGGTTACGCTGAAAACGACGACATCGAGGGGGCTATTGCCAAATACGGCGCGGCCATACATTCGCAGCAGGGCATGGAAGACCACATCCTCTACGGAACGGATTTCTGCCCGCCGATAAATCTGAGCTGCATAGACGAATACGAATATTCGCTCGGAAAAATGTTCGCAAAAAAGGATCTGGATAAGATATACTGTAAAAACTGCATGCGTGCCTTCCCGCGGCTCGCAAAACTGACAGAGGAAATCGAAAATGAGTAGATTCAAAGCGTTTTTAAAATCGTTCACCCCGTACCAGAAGTGGTATCTGATAATAGTATTTGCGCTCACGATGGCATTCGTCATCTTTCTTCCGGACATGATGCTGGACGACACCTCGGTGCCGCTGGTCGTCGTTTGCTCGGTCATCGCGACCCTGGCCAACCCTCTCTGCGAGATAATGATCTCCAAGCAGAGCATCTACAACTTCTGGGTGGATTTTCTTCTCATCGAAGTGCCGTCACTTATCGTTTATATCTCGCTCGGCTGGTACGCTCTGTGCTTCGTCACGATGCTGTTCTGGATACCGATCGACTTTGTCAGCATTCACAACTGGAAGAAACACCCCGACCGCGAGGAAGAGGTCGTGACCGTTGTCAAGACGCTGACGCCGAAGCAGGATGTGCTTATAATCCTCGCGATCGCCGCGTTCACACTGGGTATAGGAACGCTTATCAGCAGGATCCCCGGCGCGTCGGATTCCTACCTGGACGCGCTGGCCGCGGCCTGCGGCATGTCCAACGGCATACTGCTCGCCATGCGTTACAAGGAGCAGTGGTTTGCCTGGATCGTGACCCTGGTCTTTTACATCATCCTCGACATCCGCGGCGGAGCCTATATCATGCTCATCAAGGAGTTCGCGATGGTGGTCAACACCTGCTACGGCTTCTGGAAGTGGAAGACCTACATCAGCACTCATAAGGACGAGATTGCCCAAGAGGGATAAATGCTTTTTTACCTGGCGTATTTTACAGCTGCGTTTTTTATATCGGAGATCGCGTTCAGGATCAGCTCGCTCGGATCGCTGTCCGGGCTGACGCTGTATTTCGTATGCTTCAGTTTGAGCGCCGCGGCGCTGCTTGCCGCGGTCTGCACTGTCCTGCCTAAAAAGGCGGGGCGCATCTGCGCGTTTGTCCTGACGGTCTTTCTGCTGCTGTTTTACGGCATAGGGCTTGTATACAGGCATATTTTCGGATCGTTCCTTTCCATATCCCAGATAGGCATGGGCGGCGACGCCATCGCGTCCTTCTGGAAGGAGACTCTTATAGGGATAGCGCAGTGCTGGTTTTATATTCTGCTTCTGCTGATCCCGCTGGCGTTTTTGATCTGGTGGACGAGAAGGGAGAGCAAAGGACCGAAAGCAGAAGAGCCTGAGATCTCCGAACGCCGTCTTAAACGCAGAGAAAAGCGCGCCAGAAGGAAACGCTTCAGCGTGGCGGTCCTTATGCTCGCCGCGGCGGTCGCTTTGCATATAATTGCGGTCGCGGCGCTTCCTCTGTCCGGGAAAGGCGCATACACGCCGTCGGACATCTATAATGACACGTTTGTACTGGCTATGAGCCAGAAGCATTTCGGAGACCTTACGTCTGCGCGCCTTGAGCTGCGCGGACTTCTGTTCGGCACCGGGACAGGCAGCATAGTGGCCGAGGAACCCGCGCCGGAAGCTCCTGCGGAAGAGCCCTCAGTTGCAAAAGACCCCGGAACAGCAGCGCCTCCGCCGAAAAAATATCAGGACAATAAACTCTCCTACGATTTCGCCAAACTTTCCGCTGAACGCGAAGACGAGCGCATCAAGGCTATAGACGATTACATGGCCTCCCGCGTTCCGACC
>JAFYFK010000217.1 GCA_017543805.1 Bacillota bacterium
AACATAATACAGTCCACGGAACGCGACAGCCTGACCAATCTGCTCAACCCCGAATTCTTCACCCGCTACGTACGGATGTACGACCAGCATTACAACTCGGTACCGATGGATGCCATCGTTCTGGACGTCAATCATTTCCATATGCTTAATGAGCGCTACGGAAAACAGTACGGGGACAGCGTGCTGTCGCGCATCGGTCAGCGCGTCCGCCAGATATCGCGTGAGATCGGCGGCGTCTGCTGCCGCCGCGGCGCGGATACCTTCTACATTTACTGTCCTCACAGGGAAGACTATGAGAGCATACTGGACAAGGCGTCAGAAGACCTTGTTGACGAAGACGTGTCGAAGAACCGCGTCCGCCTGCGCATGGGCGTGTACTCGCAGGTAGATAAGTCGCAGCAGATCGAGCGCCGTTTCGACTACGCGAAGCTGGCTGCCAATACAGTCAAGAACGGTTTCCGCAAAGCCATCGGCATTTATGATACGGAGATGCACGAAGCAGAGCTGTACAGGGAACGCCTCCTGGAAGACTTCAAACCGTCGCTGGAAAACAACCGGTTTATCGTATATTTCCAGCCTAAATTTGATATACGTCCCGAAACTCCTGTTCTGGCCAGCGCGGAAGCACTGGTGCGCTGGGATCATCCGGAACTCGGCATGATCAGTCCGGGCGTGTTTATCCCGCTGCTTGAGGATAACGGCCTTATCATGGATCTGGATCAGTTCGTATGGCGCGAGACCGCGGCAAGGATCCGGGAATGGAAGGACCGCTTCGGTTATTCCGTGCCGGTATCGGTCAACGTGTCCCGTATAGATATGCTGATGCCGAATCTGAACAGCATCTTTAAGGAAATATTAGACACTTACGATCTCAGTCCGGAAGATCTGATGCTTGAGATAACAGAGTCCGCTTATACCAGCGATTCCGATCAGGTCATCTCCACCGCCAAAGAACTGCGCGGCATGGGCATGGGCTTCCGTATCGAGATGGACGATTTCGGAACGGGTTATTCGTCGCTGGGAATGCTGACGCATCTGCCGATCGACGCGCTGAAGCTGGATATGAGCTTCATACGCAGCGCGTTCGGGGAGACCAGAGACGTGCGTATCATCGAGCTGATCATAGACATCGCGGATTACCTGCATGTTCCGGTCGTTGCGGAGGGCGTCGAGACGGAAGAGCAGTATATGGTCCTGAAGGCCATGGGCTGCGATTATATCCAGGGATATTACTTCTCAAAGCCGGTGCCTCACGATGTATTTGACAATTTCATCGTTGAGCGCGCGAAAATGAAGCTCGAAGTGACTCCGGCGGTCAAGAAGACTTATATGAGCATCTCAAATGCTTTGAGCAGCGATTTTGAGAGCATCTTCTATGTGGATGTCGTGACGGCGTTCTATCTGGAATTCTTCATGGGCAAGGATGGCGACCTTGAGATCCGTCCCGCCGGCACTGATTTCTTCAAAGATGTTAAGGATAAGCTGCTTAACGGCGTAGTCGGCGCCGACGCCGAAAGGGTAAGGGAAGCGACCGGCAAAGCCAGCCTTATCCGTCTGGCTGAGCAGGAAGAATCGCTCGCTCTTACGTACGGCAGAAATATAAACGGCGCGGAGAAGCAGTATTCGCTGCAGACGATAAAAACAAGGGAAAGCGATCATCATCACGTAGTGATTGGTGTGAGACAGATATAGGCCGGCCGCGCCGGGAGGCAGGATCGGTTTTGACAGGCGGTAAAACGATATGAAGTCAGGAAACATGGCTGAAATACTGATAGCGAATGGAGCGGGACTCCTGCTGCTTATCATTCTTTTGATATGCCGCAGCATGACCGGCCGGAACCGCCGCCCGTCCGATAAGATATTTTTCGCGATCATACGGAAGGGGCGGGGGACTCAACAGATGCTTCCTCTTTTTCGGCAATTCCCTGGAATACGCCTGCACAGCCACTTCCGCTGTACTCTGGGTATTTTATGTTGACCTTTCGCTCAACCGTGACATCGGCAGGCTTAAGACGAAATACAAACCTCTGGTTCGATACGGAAAAGACGGACGACGAATTCCTACGCGCGATGGACGCGGAAATGTACAGGGATAAACAGCATTATAAATCCCTGCAGAAGCAGAACGTAAGATAAATACATGACCTGTATAAAAAAGGACGGTCCTTCATTTGATCGAGGGACCGTCTTTAATTTACAGCTTGTTGAGATCTGTTACAAAGAGCCTTCGGAGAAGGATCGTGGTCATCAGGCAGGCCGCGCCTTCCGCGGCGGGATATGCGATCCAGACGCCTTCGGCGCCCCAGAAACGCGAGAAGATGTAAGCCAGCGGGACTATCAGTATAAGCTGGCGGAGTATCGATACGATAAGCGAATAAAATCCGTGGCCGGTCGACTGGAAAAGGGATCCGCTGATGATCCCGTACGCCGCGAACGGAAAGCTCAGGCTTATCGCCTTAAGCGCCGCGCGTCCGATGCTGAGCATGTCGCCTTCGGCGTTGAACATTCCCATAAGCCGGTCCGGGAATACCTGGAACGCAAGCGTCCCCAGGCACATTATGACCATTGCGATGATCATGGCGTATTTGTAAGTCTTAAGCAGCCTTTCCCTGTTGCGGGCTCCGTAATTGTAGCCCATTATCGGCATAGTGCCCTGGTTGAGACCGAACACCGGCATGAATACGAACGACTGAAGCTTGAAGTAGACGCCGAGCACCGCGACCGCGCTCTCGCTGAAGCCTATAAGTATCGCGTTCAGCAGCATGGTCGTCAGCGAAGTAATTGCCTGCATTACCATTGAAGGTATGCCGACCGCGTATATCGACTTTATGGTCGGAGAATCCGGCCGGAAGCCTTTAAAGGACAGTTTTACGGCTATCTTGGCCTTATTTATGCAGATCAGCGTGACCGCCATGGAGACGAACTGCCCTATGACTGTAGCCCATGCCGCTCCGGCTATACCCATTCGGGGCACGCCGAAGTATCCGAATATCATTATCGGGTCGAGTATTACATTGGTGATGCAGCCGGCCAGAGCGCAGAACATAGGAGCGCGGACGTTGCCGCAGGCCTGCATGATGCGTTCGCCGCTGACAGCGATGAGGCTGAAGAGGCAGCAGGTCATGACTATGCGTCCGTAGGTGTCAGCCGGTTCGATCAGCAGGGGATTGTCGCTGAAGGCGTTGACAAAAAGGCTTACCCCGAACAGCCCGACGAGCGCGAAGATCATCCAGTGGACTACAGCGAGGAATATGCCGTTGTTGGCTGCTTTCTGGGCGTCTTCCCGGCGCTCCGCGCCGAGACGCCTTGAGATAAGGGAAGCTAGTCCAATTCCCGCACCGACGGAAACAGCCACGCTGAGCATCTGCAGCGGGAATATGAGAGAGACCGCGGAAAGCGCTGTCTCGTTTATCTGCGCGACGAATATGCTGTCCACGATGTTGTAAAGCGCCTGGATGAGCATGGAAAACATCGATGGAAGCGACATTTTTACTATAAGTCCGAGCACCGGCGCTGTCCCCATACGGGAGTCGAGCGTGGCGCTGCCTGAACGTTCTGACATATTTTTACCTCTGAAGCCTGATAAACCAGCCCTTATTGTAATTTATACTTGTCCGTAAAGTCAAGTTATGGTACACTTTTTAAGTTAAAAGGAAGGAGTGATACCAATGGGTAGACACGGTACAATAGCAGGCAGAAAAGCAGCTCAGGACTCCAAGAGAGCAGCTGTATTCACCAAATACGCGAGAGCGATCACGGTAGCCGCAAAAGACGGCGGAGATCCGGATTACAACGTGGCTCTTAAGCACGCGATCGAAAAAGCTAAGAGCATCAACATGCCCAACGACAATATCAAGAGGGCTATTCAGAAGGGTACCGGAGAGCTCGGCGGAGCATCCTACGAACCCGGTACTTTCGAAGGATACGGCGCCGGCGGCGTTGCTGTCGTAGTCGAGATCCTTACAGATAACAAGAACAGGATAAACGCCGCTATCAAGCACGCGTTCGACAAATGGGGCGGAAACCTCGGCGTTCCCGGCTGCGTTTCCTATATGTTCTCCAAGAAGGGCGTTTTCGTCTTCGACAAGGAAGCCGAAGGCGTAAGCGAGGACGCTCTCATGGAAGCCGCGCTGGAAGCAGGCGCTGACGACGTAGTTGAGTATGAGGACAGCTTTGAGGTACTCTGCGATCCGTCCGTTTTCGACGACGTAGACGCGGCTCTCAGGGCAGCAGGCCTTGAGCCTCTCGAGGCAGATATCGATCAGGTTCCGTCAATGAACTCCACTCCCACAGACGAGGCTGACATCAAGAACCTCAAGAGAATGATCGAAGAACTCGAAGACAACGACGACGTGCAGAAAGTTTACACTAACTGCAGTATCGACCTTTACGAAGAAGAATAAATACGCTACAATATAGTTACTGGGGTGTTCGTTAAGGCTTTTAATTCAACCTACAGCACATAAACGGGATGCCGGAGTCCAATAACGGATATGTCAAGCCTCCATCGAGTGGAAGACAGAGTCCTGCGGCAGGCGACCCACCTATCGGATAGATAGGGCGTGAGTTAGGCCTGACGGCACTTCGGTATTTTTTTGAAGATGAGCAACAAAAAGCGGATCGTAATAATCGACGGCAACAGCCTTGTAAACAGAGCCTATTATGCCATACAGCGCCCTATGATAACTTCAGACGGCCTGTATACCCAGGGCATATACGGCTTTTTAAGCATGCTCGGAAAGATAAGGACGGACTACGAGCCTACGCATATGCTCGTGGCCTTCGACAGAAAAGCGCCGACATTCCGCCATCTGGAATATGAGGAATACAAGGCCGGCCGCAAAAAAATGCCCCTGGAGCTTGCCATGCAGCTTCCCGTTCTTAAGGAAGTGCTGGCGGCGATGGGCATTTTTATGTATGAGATCGACGGTTTTGAGGCTGACGATATTATAGGCACAACGGCAAAAATGGCTGAGGAAGCCGATATTCCGGCCTTTATCATAACCGGAGACAAAGACGCCCTGCAGCTGGCAACGGATAAGACCAGCGTCATCATCACCAAGAAGGGAATAAGCGAGTTCAAGCTCTATGACGACGCGGCGATGATGGAGGAATACGGCTTCGACCATATACAGTTTATAGATTACAAGGCTCTGCGCGGGGACCCGTCGGACAATATACCAGGAATTCCGGGCGTAGGCGAAAAGACCGCCGTAAAACTGATACAGGAATACGGTTCTCTGGAAAAGCTTATAGCGGGATCCGACAGCATTAAAAACGAAAAGCTGCGGGCAAAGGTGCAGGACAACGCGCAGTCCGCTATGATGAGCAAGCGCCTTGCGACTATAGTTACAACGGTCCCGGTAGACTATACCATCGAAGACACAGTTATAAGACCGGAAGATACAGATAAGCTCATAGATCTTTACAAGCGCCTGGAATTCAAGACATATCTGAGCAAGCTGCTTAAGAAGGGCGGCAGCGGAACGGCCGAAAAAGCGCCGGCATCCGACGTTCAGAGAGAGATTACCATACCCGATGTAATAGTCATCAGCGATCGCACCGAGGCCAAGGCCGTCCTTGAAATGGCTTTCGCCCGCGGCGAGGTGACTCTGGACATAGTCTGCGACGACAGCCACACCAGGACGCCGATGGCGAGCTGCCTGGAGATACTGACCGGCGGAGTCTGCTATGCCGTGGACTGCATAGAGCTTCCCGACGTCCTGAGGGAGACT
>JAFYFK010000218.1 GCA_017543805.1 Bacillota bacterium
GTCATCCATCTTTGCGACTGCGGACTGCATAAAGAGCAGCTGAGAATCGCTTCCCGCAGGAAGCCCTGCTCCCCAGCGTCCTGCCATGCCTTTTGCGTATTCTTTCTTGACTGCTTCTTCCTGCCCCTGCTTGGCATTTTCCCCGGACCAGGGAGTGCCAAAGGGCGGATTTTCGATGAGAAAGCGCATCTTGGTATCCGGGAAACAGTCTGTCTTTAACGTATCTGTGTGCCTGAAATTCTCAGCATTCTGGCCTTTTATGAGCATTTCTGCAAGGCCGACAGCATAAGACGGTCCCATGAATTCCTGGCCGAACAGGCGGACATCTGCGGTTGGATTATAGTGCTTTAGATATGTGTAGGCAGTCGAAAGCATGCCACCGGTCCCGCAGGCCTGATCGCATACGGTAAGGATCTTTTTATCGTCAAAAATGTCGTCGCAGCCTTCGGAAATCAGGATAGAAACCAGCAGTTTTATAATGTCACGGCCGGTGTAAAACTGACCGGCATCCACATTCTGATAGAACCTACCGATAAGGTTTTCGAAGATGTAACCCATCTTGATGCTGTCGTAGGTCGCTCGGTCAAGATCGAGTTCAGAGAACGCTTTGACGACCGAATATAGGCAGCCGTCCTTGTCCATTTTTTCGATATGTTTGGACATCTCCAGCTCGTTGAGAATATCCTGAACATTCTTGGAGAAGCCTGCTATATATGCCTTGAAGTTGGCTGCTATATGGTCTGCATCGTTGCAGAGCTCCTTAAGCGTGAACTCGCTTGTGTTATAGAACTGGAAGCCGGAATCCTTGCACATGGCCTTGTATGGATAAAGCGGATTGGACTTGAACCGGTCCACGACTTTCTGCTTGGTCGGCGCAAGGGTGCACTCAAACCTGCGGATGATGGTCATCGGAATTATGACATCTCCGTACTTGTCCGGCATATATGATCCGCGAAGCTTGTTTGCAATGCTCCAGATGAAGTTCGCTTCGGCTGTTACATCTACAGGAGTCTCCTCCCAGAGCATGTTTATATTCTTAATCTGATCCATTTAAAACCTCTTTAGTTGTTGTAAGATCATCAATTCGTTTTTCTATCTCTTCTGCAGGCAAACGTACTATGGTGCCGTTTATGTCCTGAAGTTTAGTAAGGCATTCAAGGTACTCACAGCTGTTTATCGTTTTTGACTCAAACAATTCATCAAGTATCCCTATCGTTCCGATAATATTGACTGCTTCGAGTCTTGCGGCATTCCGAAGGGCTTTATCTCCTGTCAGAAGTGTTATTTTACGCACTTTTGCAATTGCCAGCGCAATACAATCATAGCCCGACAGCCTCCCGTATTTATCTGAATAATCCGAAGCAAGATAAAACTCTTCCTCGCTCAGTTCTGTCGTCTGAAGACCAAGCGCAAGCAGTTTTGGAGAAAGGTCCTTAGGCGCAAGGATCTCATTATCAACAGCATCTTTATTCATCAGGTAGATATAAGGCAGCCTAAACGGCAGCTCAAGCTTATCTATGCTGAGGAAATCGATCCATACATTTGTGTCGCTGCTGATGTATTCCATCTACTGCACCTCAAAGGATCTGCATTCCTGCATTACGGTGTCATAGGCATATTAAGCAATTCTGCGCCTTTGGACACGCTAATTTCATCTTCTGCAACAGCCCTGAAAACAAGCTGTTTAAAGAGATGACTGTCTTCATAAGGTATCCTGTGCGGCTCGTTTCTGCGCCAGCCTGCCTTTGAAGCACGCATATAAAAATCTCTGCTTACGCCGTCTGAAAGTATCCCGAGCAGGTTTGAACGCTTGACGAGAAGCATCATGGATATGCCGTATTCTTTACAGGTCAGAAGCATATCGTTAGTTACGGCAACCCTGCGCAGGCCAAGTTCTCTCCTCGCATCTTCTGCAGGAAACAGAACCGCGCCGCTGACCGCAGTTGCATAATTTTCGATATCTTTTTCGGAGAGAGTGTCCGGCCAATCAAATGCGAAGTGACTGACTTCGTGTATCATGGTAGAGCGGATACGTTCCGGACTCATGTTTCTGTTTACAACAATATAAGGTCTGTTGTTAACAGTTCCGTTCATGCCAGAAAAGTCTCCGCTATCCATATTAAGCATATAAACAAGTATACCCTGATTTTCAAGTGCTGCAGTAAGGTTACCGACAGGCCCGGATAACGGCAGCTGAAGATATTCCCGGAGTGATTTTGCATCATATTCAATGTCTCCGGTATAATTCAGACTACGGCAAACCGGTGCAGCCGGCAGTACTTCTCCGCCGAGAAGATTAGCAGCAGAATAGAATCTAGAAAAATAGTTCTCCACCGAAGAACGAATCAGATCCTGCTGGGAAGTGTTTAATTTGCTATTCTTTCTGAATTCACCATGAACAAATTGCAGGTCAGAGGAATTTGAGCCAATAAAATCCGAAACCCTCACATTTAATGCAGCTGCAAGGCGTTTAAGGATCTCCATGCTCGGCCTTCGAGAATCATTCTCATAATAAGTAATAGCCATCGGAGTAACGCCGACCTTTTCAGCAAGGGCCTTTTTGGTCAAATCATTTTTGAGTCTGTAATATTTTATATTGCCGCCTATCATTACGCATCCCTCCTGTTTATATTATACACATTTTTAGCGAAAAATAAACAGAGATTTTGAAAACAAAAAAATAGAAAAGAGCCTTTTTACAGGCTCTTTCTTCTGTGATTACTCTACGCTCTTGATCTTTGCGGCCTTGCCGGTGCGCTCTCTCATGTAGTTGAGCTTAGCGCGTCTTACATCGCCCTTGCGGACGACTTCGATCTTGTCGATCCTCGGAGAATGGAGCGGGAAGGTCTTTTCAACGCCGACGCCGGAGGAGATCTTTCTTACGGTGAAAGTCTCGCTGATGCCGCCGTTCTGCTTCTTGAGAACAAAGCCTTCGAAGATCTGAATTCTCTCTCTGTTGCCTTCCTTGATCTTGACGTGTACACGAACGGTATCGCCTACGGAAAACTGAGGAATGTCAGACTTTTCATATTCCTGGGTAATAGATTTGATAAGATCCATTTTTCGTATCCTCCTTCCTTCTTAGACGTTCTTGACATACAAACGCTCAAAACCCTTAGTTTTGCAAGCTTTGTCAGAGGACCGCCCGTAATACGCAAGCAAGAGTGTAACACATAAAAATCCTGATTTCAAGCGGAAAATGCGTATTTTCGGGACTTTTTTAACAGTATTTGCGCGTATCAGTCTTCGGGACCGCTTTTATCCCGCACGGCGTCCCTGCTGACCAGGCTGCCGCGGGTTATGGCGCCTTTGCCGAAGCGTTCGCGTATCTCGTCCACGACCTTGTCCGCCCTGCTGTTCTCTTCCCTCGCTCTGGTCCCGAAGATCGACAGCTGTTCCTCCCCGCTGTAGTTGAGCCCGCTGACGGAAACGCCGAGCAGGCGTATGGGTTCGCCCCGCCAGCATTCGTCGAACAGCCAGCAGGCGTTATCGTAGATATCACCGGTCACGTCCGTATATTCGCCGAGCTGAAGCTGGTGGCTGTAGCTTATAAAGTCCGAAGTCTTTATTGTGACCGACACCTGCGAAGCAGTCGTTCCGAGCGCCCTGAGGCGCCCTCCGACTTTTTCGGAAAGCTGCAGCAGTATGCGCTTCGCCTCGGCTCGGTCGCTGACATCGTGGTCTATTGTGACGCTGTTTCCGACGCTTTTCTCCACCGTGAGCCCATTGGGGGTCACGCGCGACCCGTCTATGCCGTTGGCGTAGTTCCATATAAGGTCGCCGTGGCTTTTAAGTATCGAATGTATAAAGCGCTTTTCCGAGCGCGCGAGGTCTCCAATAGTCTTTATATTGTAAGATACCAGTTTTGCGGCCGAAGACTTTCCGACCATAAACAGATCCCCGACAGGCTGGGGCCAGAGCTTTTCCGGTATCTCCTCCGGGAACAGCGTGTGGACCTTGTCCGGCTTTTCCATCTCAGAGCCCATCTTTGCGAGTATCTTATTTACCGACACTCCTACATTGACAGTAAAGCCGAGCTCGTTTTTTATCCTGTCCTTTATCTCGTATGCGGCCTGCACAGGGTCTGACGGATGAGCCCCGCCCCCCGCGTATTCCAGAAAGCATTCGTCGATGCTGAAACGTTCTATGCATGTGCTGTACTCCTGCAGTATGGCGACCATCGCCCTGCTGCAGCGCACATAAAGATCCCTGTCCGGAGGTATCATGACCAGTTGCGGGCATTTGCGCAGAGCCTCCGCGACAGTCTCAGCGGTCTTGATGCCGTACTTCTTTGCCGGTATGGACTTTGCCAGTATGATCCCGTGCCTCGAAGCCCGGTCGCCCGCGACGGCAGACGGGATCGTCCGGAGATCGGTATCGGAACCGTCTTCGAGCGCCTTTACCGCACTCCAGCTGAGGAATGCCGAGTTTACGTCCACGTGCATAATAACCATAATATTATTATACAAAACGTTTGTTCTTAATTCAACAGAAATCAAAGGATCCGCGCAGTTATGCGAAGCGCCGCCCGCGCCGGCCTTGAGTGATACCTAAAAAAATGCTATACTTGCCCGAAACGGAAACTGCGCTTTTTGCGCAGTTCCGCACCGGAGAAAAATTATGCAGAAAAACTGGTACCGCCTGGACACGGCGGCTCTGATATTCCCCGCCATCGCGCGGAGAGACTGGTCAAACGCCTTCCGTGTCTCGGCGTGTCTCAATGACGAAATAGATACTGAGATGATGCAGAAAGCCGCCGACGAGCTTCGCGGGCGCTTTCCGTCTTATTATGTCACTCTGCACAAAGGAGTGTTCTGGTACTACCTTGAGGAGAGCCACGAACAGCTTAAAGTGCAGAACGACTACGCCTATCCCCTCACATTTATGAGCAGCCGGGAGCTGAGGCGCAACTGCGTGCGCATCCTGGTCTACAAAAACCGCGTCGCCGCGGAGTTTTTCCACGCCGTGACCGACGGTTACGGCGGCAGCGTATATCTCTGCAACCTGATAGCCCGGTATCTTGAACTTAAAGAAGGCATTACCGTGCCGAACGAAGGGCTGATACGCAGCCTGAACGAGACCCCGCCGTCGGAGGAACTGGAAGACAGCTTCCTCAAAAATGCCGCTGAGGCCGCGGCCGGCAGAAAGGAAAGCCGGTCCTACCATATGAGCGGAACGCCCGAAGACCGCGGATTCAAGACGCTTACCACAGGTATCGTTGAGACAAAAGCCCTGCTGGACACCGCGCACAGATACGGGGTCACGGTCACTGCCCTTCTGGCGGCTGTGATGGCCGAGAGCATAATCGCCATGCAGGGCGAAGAAGTCCCGCGCAAAAGGCAGCGCGCCGTCAAGATAACGCTTCCGGTCGACCTGAGGCGCCTTTTCGGAAGCAGGACACTGAGGAACTTTTCGCTGGTGCTCAACATAGGAGTAGATCCGAAATACGGCGACTACACCCTTGAAGAGCTCTGCAAAAGCATCTACCATCAGCTCTGCGCCGCAGCCACGCCGCAGAACATGGCCGGAATGGTCGCGGCAAAC
>JAFYFK010000219.1 GCA_017543805.1 Bacillota bacterium
CCGCACGTCGGATCTGGAGGTCATACTTACCATGATCGCGGCGGAGGAGGGGATATCCATACTCCCGGACTATTTCACCAACAAGCTCGCGGCGTCGGAGGGCATAGTGTTTATTCCGCTTACCGGCGAACGGGAGCATGAGGAGATCGATATGATCTGGCGCCGCGACAATCAGAACCCTCTGCTTGCCATGTGGCTGGAGGATATAGTAAAATAGTCAGCGTTTATGGATAAGAACAGCGGACATGTCAACAACCCACTGTGGACCAGGGATTTTACGATAATAACGCTTGGCAGCGTCGTTTCCATGCTGGGAAGCACGCTGTCGGGTTTTGCCATGTCTCTGCTTGTGCTGGACTACACCGGGTCAACGTTTTACTACGCCATGTACCAGGTGGTCTATTTTGTGCCGTACGTTATTATGCCGGTCCTGTCCGGACCGTTCCTGGACAGGTTTTCCCGCAGAAGGACTATCTACACCCTGGACTTTCTGACCGCCGGCATATATCTGTTTTTCGCGTATATTATGCACGCCGGGCTGCTCAATTTTACGCTTCTCGCGATGGGGACTTTTATCATCGGGACCATCGGAAGCATCTACCACGTCGCGTACGACAGCTTCTATCCGCTGCTGATCACGGAAGGCAATTATTCCAAGGCCTACAGCATAGCGAGCACTCTTGAGACCCTTACCATGGTGATGATCCCGCTGTCGGCGCTGCTGTACAACCTGATAGGGATAACGCCGATATTCCTTATAAACGTAGTTACATATCTTACCGCGGCCATTTTCGAGACGCAGATAAAGCAGAAAGAAGAATATATAGAGCAGAGGGCTTCGGAGGACGTCGCCCGGGAGACTAAGGGACTCGGCCGCTTTGTCAGCGATTTCAGGGAAGGCATGGAATACCTGAAATCCGAGAAAGGCCTGCTGTTTATTACGGTGTATTTTGTTTTTTCGTCAATGGTCGGAGGCGCGGGAAATACGCTCATACTGCCGTATTTTAAGGGAACTTACCCTAACGGGGAATATATTTACATGATCGTATGGGGCACGTCCGCCGCCGCGAGGTTCCTGGGGGGACTTTACCACTACCGCTTTAAGATGCCGGTGGAGAAGAAGTTTGCCATCGCCCTGTTCGTGTATATCGTGATCAACATACTCGAAGGTACCTATCTGTTTCTTCCGATCCCTATGATGGCTGTTTTCTGCGGCCTGACCGGGCTGCTCGGGGTCACTTCGTATAACATCCGCATATCCGCCACGCAGCGCTACGTCCCAAACGAAAAGAAGGGCCGCTTCAACGGCGCCTTCAATACGCTTACCATGATAGGCATGCTGTTCGGCGAGATACTTGCCGGGGTGCTTTCCGTAAAGCTTCCCATAAGGCTCATCAATATGATGATATGCGGGATCGCCCTTGTCACGGCCGTCATCCTTATCGGCGGACACCGCGAGGACGTGGCGAAGATATACAATACGCAGGATTAGCGGTTTTCCACTTCCGTTACGGTCAGGACTTTGTCCCTGACTCTGAATTTTATGTTCTGTTTTGCGAAGGCGATGCCGTATTCGCGCTCAGGGTCGTCCTGGTAGCGGGGGCGGGGATCCTGCGCGAGTACGTCTGTGAGGCCTTTACGCTTGTTTTCCGGGACTTTTTGCAGCAGCTCGGGCGGAAATGCCACCTGAAGCGTTCCCATGGCGTTTGATGACGCAAAGCCCGATACGGCGTCTGGAATGCTGTCCGAATAGACGATGTAAGGTTTGATGTCGAATATAGGGGTTCCGTCCATAAGATCCGCTCCGCCGACGCGGATGACGTCTCCTAGTTCGGCGTCGTGCTCAATACCGAGCAGTTTTACGACGGACATTCCGATCGGATTAGGCCTGTTGGGGGAACGCGTCGCGAATACGCCCATGCGGACGTTGCCTCCGAGCCGCGGCGGACGGACCGTCACCGGCCAGTCTTTTTCGTTGATGTTTTCGCTGAACTCCCAAATGATCCAGATATGAGAAAAACCGTCAAGCCCGCGCAGTGCGTCGGGCTTGCGGTATTCAGGTTCAAAAACTATTACTGCTTCGGTATCCGCCAGGCGGGCCTGCCGCGGGATCCCGAACTTCTCCGGAAAATCGGAGCGAATGTGGGCGATGTGCTTTAAGCTGCGTTCCATTATTTCTGGACAAAGTCTATGAATTCAAGGGTTTCTTCCAGTGTCCTGAGCCTTGCGGTGTACATATAGCGGCCCATGGACGGCCAGTTGACCGGAGGCATCTCCTCCTGCATCAGGATGGCTCCGCCGTAGCGCGCCATTATCTCCTCGTGCGTGTGGGAGTAAGTCCTTCCGTCCTTGCGGCTGGCGTATACGCAGTGGTATTCGTCGCCGGAGGGCAGCAGACGCCTCTCATTGAAGGCTGCCATGTCAGCGTAGATCTGGTAGACATCGGTTGAGTGGGCGAAGTTCATCATGTCCGGGGTGTAGCCTCCGGGCGGGCGCATGTTGACTTCCAGGCCTACATAATCGCCCTTGTTCGCGAGTCCCGGCCTGTCCTCAGTGAGGCGGAAGAATTCCAGATGCACAAAGCGCCTGTCGACGCCGAACGCCTTGCAGGTCCTTCTGCCCAGATCCTGCAGCGCGGGAGGTATCTCCGGGAGTATGTAGTACTGAAGGTCCAGATTGTCGTTTACGACGTCCATGACCGGTGTGGGGAATACGGTGGTGTTTTCGAACAGCGGTTCGCAGTCCGCGTCGAGTATGGCCTCGTAGGAGACGAGGTCTCCCTTTATGAACTCCTCCATGACGTACGGGATCTTCGGGAGATTCGCGTAGAACTGCTCAAGGCGCTCGTCGGTGGATATCTTCCATGTGGCGGCGGCGCCGACGCCGATATTGGGCTTTACTATTACAGGGTATCCGACCTGCGCGATAAACTCCTTAGCGGCCTCAAGCGTGGTCACGAGGCGCTGGCGGGCGGTCGGTATGCCGCCGAGCTGGTACATGCGCTTCATGAGGGATTTTTCCTTGATAAAGTCGATGCGGTCGCTCTGAATGCCCGTGGTGACGTTGAAGTCGGTACGAAGCTTCGCATCCTGCTCGAGCCAGTACTCGTTGAGGGATTCGATCCAGTCGATCTTTCCGTATTTGAATGAGAAGAACGCAACGGCGCGGAACATCTGGTCGTAGTTCTCGAGGGATTCGACCTTGTAATATTCGGTAAGGGCGTTCTTTAAGCCCTGTTCGAGACCTTCGTAGGGCGCGTCGCCTATCCCGAGCACGTTCATTCCGTTCTTGCGGAGACGGTCGCAGAACTGCCAGTAGGTGTGAGGAAAATTAGGGGATATAAATACAAAGTTCATTGGCAGCCTCCTTTTACATATCGCCCAGCAGGTAGGGCAGGAAATAGCGCATCTGCAGCTTCCACCACGGCCAGTCGTGGTTTACGTCATAGCCCCAGTAATCGAACCAGGCCTGAATGCCTTTTTCTTTAAAGACCGTGTCGAGGAAACGCTGGGAACCGAGCCCGTCCTCCCAGGCGCCCTGGCCGATGCAGACGATGATCTTTCTCTGGTTGTAGAGATCTACATAGTAATGGCCCGGGTCGAGGCTGGGCATATAGCGCTCGGGAGAGTTCATGTACAGTGTCTCGTCCATGTATCCGTCAAAGAAGAAGTCCGAGTCATAGACCCCGGAAAGGCACAGGCATCCGCCGAACAGATCCGGGCGGCGCAGGAAGAAATTGAGCGAATGGTTGGCGCCCATGCTGCAGCCGTTGGTTATCGGCAGCCATCCCTGAGTCCAGTCGAGGATAAAGGGCATGACTTCGTCGCAGATATAGTGATAGTACTGCTCGACTCTCTGGGAGCGCCAGTAGGGATCCGTGCCTTTTGCCGACCATCCTTCGGCATCGACGGAATCAACGCAGAACATCCTTATGCGGCCCTGTTCAAGGTAGTCGCTGACGGTGGCGATCATCCCGAAATCCTCGTAGTTGTTGCTCATCGAATCCTGGGTGGGGAAGATGAGGAAGGGCTGGCCCGCGTGCCCGTAGACTATGACGCGCATCTCTTTTCCGAGGTTGGGGCTGTACCAGTATCTTTCTTCTCTGAACATAAAAAACTCCCTGTTTTTTTGTTTTTCTAAACATTATAGCGGTCGATAAAAAACTTGTCTATCATGTTTTGCTTACTATGAAATAAAAATAGTGTTTTTAAACGGAAATAAAAAGGCTCCGCAGCTGTGTGCGGAGCCGGTTGAACCAGGATCGGCAATTACGGAATAAGTATTACTCTGCCCATAGCCTTCTTGGCCAGTTCGAAGCCTTCCTCGAACTTCTCGATAGGAAGGATGCCTCCGACGTACTTTGACGGGTCGAGCTTTCCTGTAGCGAGGAGGTCTCTCATAAGTTCCCAGGTCTCGTAGAACTCGCGGCCGAAGGTGGTGATCATGGTGACTTCCTTCTTTGCCACGCGGCCCCAGAAGTTCGGGATGACCACGTCGCCGTTGGGAACGCCTACAACTACCATCTTTCCGCCGTACGCAGCGGAATCGAGGCCGAGGTTGAAGAGCTGCTGAGCCCCGGACATCTCGAATACCACGTCAGCGCCGACGCCGTCAGTGTATTCCATGACCTTTGCCGCAACGTCTTCCTTTTTGCTGTTGATGACAAAGTCAGCGCCTTCCGCCTTGCATTTCGCGAGCTTCTCGTCATTGGTGGAGCAGACTATGACCCTGCTGGCGCCGAGGTTTTTAGCAGCTCCGAGCATCATGTATCCGAGAGCTCCGAGCCCGAGTATCAGCACGCGCTTACCGGAGAGCGGGGTACGGGATGCCGCGTGGTAGACGACACCCATCGGCTCCATAAGAGCGCCGTATTCAGGTTTTGTGTCTTTGGGCATCTTGAACGCGGCGACCGCGGGAAGGGCGAGGTATTCGGCAAAGCAGCCGTCCTTTTCGTGTCCGAGTATGCCGCGCTTCATACAGAGGTGCGGGTTGCCTGTCCTGCAGAGGTAGCACTGTCCGCAGGGCATGTGGGAGTCGCTGGAGATCATATCCCC
>JAFYFK010000220.1 GCA_017543805.1 Bacillota bacterium
GGCGGAAGCGAATGGTTCTACGTAAGAGCGGATTAGTTTAATTAATTGTCGGAGAGATGGGAAAACTATATTTTGTAAGGCACGGAGAGACCGTCTGGAACGCGGAAAACAAGATCTGCGGCGCCACTGACAGCCCGCTGACGCAGCTGGGGATTGAACAGGCGCGCGATCTCGGAAAAGCGGCAGTCGAACAGGGAATACAGGCAGACCTGATACTGTATTCTCCGCTTTCGCGCGCAAAGGATACCGCGCAGCAGATAGCTGATATGACCGGAACGCCCATGCGCGCCGAGCCCAGGCTTGTCGAGCAGAACTTCGGCCGCTATGAGGGAACTCCGCGCAACAGCGAGGAATTCCAGCTTGCCAGGCAGCAGTTCGCGCTGGGCTATGGCGGGGAGACTTCCCTGAGGCTTGCGCAGAGGATATATAATCTTCTTGACGAGCTTACAGCAGACCCGGAGCACGTTTACATGCTCGTCGCGCATAACGGCATAGCCAGATGCGTCAATACATATTTCTTTGAGATGACGAACGAGGAGTATGCGTATTTCAGGTTGAAAAACTGCGAGATACGAAGGTATGATTTCTGAATTTAAGAGGGAAGAGCCATGAGTAAAGACAGAAAGAACGAAAATAAAGCTGCTAAGCCCCGGAAGCGCGGACTCTGGTGGAAGATACCGGCGTGGATCGTTGCCGTTATCGCCGCTGTATTCGTAATTCTTCTGGCAGTCAACTATGTCATGTCGCTTCAGCTGAGGCAGTATATCAAAAGCTTCGATCCGGTCGACTACAGCGGCATAGACAGAGTTGTGCCTGAGATAGACCCCGCGACCGGATATTATACGATGACGTCCGACAGGGATCTGAAGATAATGATGCTTACAGACCTGCACATCGGCGGAGGCTGCTGGAGCACCAAAAAGGACCGCAAGGCTGTATACGAGATCATAAGCATGCTGCAGAACGAAAAGCCCGACCTCGTTATCCTTGACGGCGACAATACATTTGCGGTGCCGGGACCGGTATACAACGGCGGCGGCACACTCAACAATTACATGGCAACCAAAGACGTCATAAGCATTTTTGAGCACGAGGGCGTCTATTTCTCGACTGTATTCGGAAATCACGACACCGAGGTCTTCGATTACACCGGCAGAGCAAAGCTCGGCGAGCTGTATATGGACGATAAATACAAGTACTGCATCTTCGATCAGAATTTCACTGACAGTGCGGACATTCCGACTGTCACGAATCAGATCATTGTCCTGAAGAACACTGCCGGGGAAATAACAAAAGCCCTGCTGCTTGTTGACAGCAACGCTTATGTGGACAATTCCATCAGGGCCGTGCTCGACTGGGACTACGACATCATTAGAGATTCCACCGTTGACTGGGCTGCCAAGGCGATAGCCGATCTCGGTAGTCCTAAAACAGTCGCGTTCTTCCATATCCCGACCAGCGAGTTCCGCATCGCGTATGAAGAACTCGAAACCAACAATTTCAACGATACCGCGGATTCGCAGTATATTTCCGGCGTCTGGGACGAAAAGATGGATGAGACAGTCCACAGCCGCATCTGGCACGGCGGAATAACAAGGAATGTTCCGCTTGCCGATATAGACAAATTCTTTGAGACAATGGGTCCGGACGGCATGAATGTTCTCGAAGCCTGCTTCTGCGGTCACGACCACGTAAACAACGCCTGGGTCAGATACAAGGGCGTGGATCTCTGCTACGGTTATTCCGTAGACAATCTCGCGTATGAGGATATCAATTATTCCGGTCTGCAGCGCGGTACTACGATCATAAACATAGCGCCGGACGGCACCCGCACTACCGAATATAAGAACGCTTATAAGGACTGCGGGGTTTCCGCAAACGCTTTCGTAGACGTATACACCGACAGGCTGTTCTATGAGAACGGCAAGCCGGACGGAGCAATGTAAGCGCACGGAGGTAATTATGTTCCGCAAAATGGTACGGGAGAAACAGCAGATATCCCGCGAAGAGTGCATAGATATCTTAAAGACCGAGCTCAGGGGAGTGCTGTCTGTAATCGGTGATGACGGCTATCCTTACGGTATGCCTTTGAATCACTATTACTGTGAAGAAGACGGCAAGATCTATTTCCACGGCGGTATGAAGGGCCACAAGATCGACGCTATAAAACGCTGCAGCAAGGCCTCATTCTGCGTCTATGACAAAGGCTTCAGAAAAGAAGGGGACTGGGCTTTAAATATAAAGTCGGTCATCGTCTTCGGCCAAATCGAGATAGTTGAGGACCGCGACAAAACATGCGAGATATCAGCAAAACTGAGCCGCAAGTTCACCTCGGACGAAGACTATATAAAAGACGAAGTTGAGCGTGCGGGCTTCAGGAC
>JAFYFK010000221.1 GCA_017543805.1 Bacillota bacterium
ATTGTTAAAAATCCGTCAAAGTCCCTAACCGTTAAGATAACACAAGCAAAAGTCTCTTGCAAGAACTTTTGTTATTTTTTTAACGTATATTTGATATTTTTTTCACGGAAGACCTTGCGGAACTATTTAGTGTAAGGCGAAACTATGTATTCTTCCTCACTGGCGGTGTAATTCTCAACGTAATCGATGATCTCATCCGGATCGGAGAGCACCACGAAAAGATCCAGACAGTCCTTGCGAAGGAAGCCCTCGTTCTTTGCGTGCTCCAGAGCCTTCATCATCGGGTCGTAGAAACCGTCGACATTGAATACCACTATCGGATGGTTGTGGCGGCCGAGTTCCTTGAGGACCAGGACCTCGTAGAATTCCTCGTAGGTGCCTATTCCTCCCGGAGCGATAATAAAGGCCTCGGCAAGCTGCTCCATCTTCGCCTTTCTTTCCGCCATGCCGTTGGTGTGGTAGAGATGGTCGCACTTGTCGTACGGGGGCTCTATGTTGTCCATCTTGAAGAACGTCGGTATGACGCCGGTCACATGGCCTCCGCCCTGCTGCGTGCCTATCGCGGACGCGCCCATTACGCCGTCGGCGCCTCCGCCGAAGACGAGGTCATGACCGCGCTGGGCCATCTTTTTGGCAAATCTCCTTACAGGTTCGGTGTACTTTTCCGGAGTCTCCGGACTAGCCGCGCCAAAGATGCAAAAATCCATATAAAACCTCCTTTTAATTCCTCAGGCTGTGTATGGGCGCAGGAATGCGGCCTCCGCGCTTAACGAAGTCCGCGCTGGACTCCCTGTGCACGGGAATTATCGGAGCGCTCCCCAGCAAACCTCCGAAGTCGACAGTATCGCCGACGCCCTTTCCCGGCACGGGGATCACCCTTACAGCCGTCGTTTTGTTATTGATCATTCCGATGGCAGCCTCGTCGGCTATCATCGCAGCTATAGTCTCCGCGGGAGTATCTCCCGGGACGGCTATCATATCGAGGCCTACGGAGCATACGCAGGTCATGGCCTCGAGCTTGTCTATCGTAAGAACGCCTCTTGCGGCGGCGTCTATCATGCCCTCATCCTCGGACACCGGGATAAACGCCCCGGAAAGCCCGCCTACGGACGAAGACGCCATTATGCCGCCCTTCTTTACCGCGTCGTTGAGCAGCGCTAGAGCCGCCGTGGTACCGTGCGTTCCGACCCTTTCCAGCCCCATTTCCTCGAGGATGCGGGCAACGGAGTCGCCGACCACGGACGTCGGGGCAAGCGAGAGGTCCACTATGCCGAAGGGCGTATCCAGCCGCTTTGACGCTTCCCGCGCGACCAGCTGTCCCATCCTTGTGACCCTGAACGCGGTCTTCTTGACAGTCTCAGCGACCACATCGAACGGCTGCCCTTTTACCTCCTGAAGCGCGGTGAGCACCACGCCGGGGCCGGAAACGCCTACGTTTATGACTTTTTCGGCTTCGCCCGGGCCGTGGAAGGCTCCGGCCATAAACGGATTGTCCTCGACCGCGTTGCAGAAGACCACGAGCTTGGCGCAGCCTCCGCCGTCTACAGCCTCTGTGAGGGCTGCTGTGTCCTTTACGACCTGTCCCATCAGCGCTACGGCGTCCATATTGATACCGGCTTTTGTAGAGCCGACGTTTACTGAAGCGCACATTATCTGTGTGCAGGCAAGAGCCTCCGGCAGAGAACGGATCAGAGCCTCGTCGGACCTGGTCATGCCTTTCTGCACCAGAGCGGAATAGCCGCCGATAAAGTCTACCCCGCAGGCCCTCGCCGCGTTGTCAAGCGCGAGCGCGTATTTAACGTAATCGTCAGGATCCGCCGATGAGGTGATCATCGCGACCGGGGTAACTGAGATGCGCTTGTTTACGACAGGAATGCCGAATTCGCGCTGAATGTCCTCGCCGGTGCGGACCAGATCCTTTGCGCAGTGGTATATTTTGTCCTGTATCTTGCGGCAGGCAGCGTCAGTATCGGAGTCCGCGCAGTCGAACAGGGATATCCCCATCGTGATGGTGCGCACGTCCAGGTGCTGGCTGTCTATCATATCTATCGTCTGAACGATATCCTTATGACTTAGCACAGCTGCCTCCTTAAATATTGTACATAGCGTCGAAGAGGTCTTCGCGCTGGATGCGTATGGTAAGGTCTATGTCCCTGCCCAGTTCCTCAAGGGCGGTGCCGATGTCTTCGAGGGCCGCCGAAGCTTTTGCTATGTCGACGGTCATTATCATCGTGAAATTACCGCGAAGGATAGTCTGGGAGATCTCAAGAACGTTGATATTGTAGTTCGCAAGAAGGTTGCACACCGCGGCGATTATGCCGACCTTGTCGTGCCCTATAACAGTTATTATCGCATTCATGGCTTTTATCCTTTCTATAATATAAAGTATGACTTGTTTTGGCCGTTTATGCAAGTTTTTTCCCGTTTCGGAAGCCAATATGTTATAATGCACGGGCATTGCAGAACGGAGGAAATAATTTGCTTTTCGACATAGCGTTTGACGTATTAAAAGACAATATAAAGATACTGCCTTTCCTGTTTCTGGCGTATCTTCTTATAGAATGGCTTGAACGCCACGCGGAGGAGCATTCAGTGGAGCTGGTCTCCAGGCACAGGGCGCTCGGACCGGTCGCGGGAGGCGTGCTCGGGGTCATCCCGCAGTGCGGTTTTTCCGCGGCGACATCAAACCTCTACGCTGGCCAGCTCATAAGCCGCGGAACGCTGCTCGCCGTTTTCCTTTCCACTTCCGACGAGATGCTCCCGATAATGGCAGCGTCCGCCGCCCCGGCAGGCCTTATCGTAAAGATACTGGTCTATAAAATGCTCTGCGGCATTGCCATCGGGCTTATTGTTGACGCGTTCGAAAGGCGCCATCCCGCAAACCGTCCGAAGGTAGACCTCTGCGAGCAGGAAGGCTGCCACTGCGAGGAAGAGGAAGGCATAATAAGACCCGCGTTCTTCCATTCCGTCAAGATATTCCTGTTCCTGCTCTTTACTACCTTCCTGGTCTCGCTCGCGGTCGAAACAGTCGGAG
>JAFYFK010000027.1 GCA_017543805.1 Bacillota bacterium
GGCCGCGATAGATTACAATACAGCTTTCTGCGAGGAAGACCTGGGCGAAAAGACCCAGCCGCCCGTTACCCTGAAGTTGAGCGATACCAAAGACAGCTACAGCGTTCAGACCGCGGAGAGCGCATATGTGTATTTCAACTGGTTCGCGCTGAAGAAAACAGAAGAAGATATTCTGTCAATCTGTAAGTCCGAGGCCGAAAAAGCCGCAAAACGAACGGCAGAAAAAATACAGCACGGAGCAGTCCCACCGAGAGTGTTCACCCTGAAGGAATACGCCGCAATGCTCGGAGAAGATCTCCGTCAGCCGGATCCGTATTCGGATATACGGGATTTTCGGATCTCAGAAGCCGCAAGGATCAGGCGCCTTGACCCGGACATGAGCCCGGTCATACTGGTCTTTATGGCAGGCGTCAGCTATCCGCCCGTCAGGGTCAGCCCGGATTCGGAGATCGGAAGGGCAGCTGCGGAGCTCGGCATAACGGTAAAGACCTATTACCCGTACATTTCCGATACAAGCTTTGTCAGTCTGCTTGGCGGCGTGCCATCGGTAAACCTCGGGACATTCGGAAAAGACGCTCACATGTTCTCAGAACGCGTTGAAATGGAATACAGCTTTAAGGATCTGCCGAATCTGACATGGCAGCTGCTCACAAAACTGATGAAATAAAAAAGAGGATGCCTCGACAGGCATCCTCAATTAATTTAGATCTGATCTACTTCCAGCCGAAGGTGGCGAGTCCGTAGATGTAAAGCGCCGCGACGCAGACGGGAACGAAATACTTGAAGATGGGCTTCATCCAGGGCTGTACCTTAAGGCCCTTGCCGGCATTAGCCTCTTCGATGAACTTATCCCAGCCCCAGCCGATCTTGTAGCAGCAGAAGATGGAGAACACGAACGCGCCTAACGGCAGCAGGTTGGTGCTTACGATGAAATCCCAGAAATCGAGCCATGCGCTTCCTTCAGCGAACGGTTGGAAACTGAATACGCTGTAACCGAGCGCTGTGGTCAGGCCGAGGAGGAATATTCCGATGCCGCAGGCGACGCAGCCTTTGGGTCTGCTCCATCCGGTCATCTCGCGAACGCAGGCGAGGATGTTTTCAAATACAGCGAGTACTGTGGAGAACGCCGCGAATACCATGAAGAGGAAGAACAGCGAGCCCCAGAAGCGTCCGCCGTTCATGTTGTTGAAGACGGTGGCCATGGTGTCGAAGAGGAGTGACGGACCGGCGTTGACCTCGATGCCGTAGGTGAAGCAGGCCGGGAATATGATGAAGCCTGCAGTGATGGCAACGAAGGTATCCATTATGATAACGTTGACGGATTCTCCGAGCAGTGTATGGTCTTTTCCGATGTAGCTTCCGAAGATAGCCATGGATCCTATACCGATGGACAGTGTGAAGAACGCCTGGTTCATCGCTCCGACTATAACGGAACCGTCGATCTTGGAAAAGTCAGGCACGAGGTAGAAGGAAAGTCCTTCGCCGGCTCCGGGAAGCGTGGCGCTGTGGAGGGCCAGCACGAGCATCAGCACAAAGAGCGCGACCATCAGGTACTTGGTTACGCGTTCAAGGCCGCCCTGCAGGTCGAAGCAAAGGACCGTAAAGCCAATGATAACAGTAGCCAGAAGGAATACCACGTTTACTGTCGGGTTGGTGATCATCCCGACAAAGCCGAGGTCAGAGCTCTTTCCGAAGAGGAACATGATAAAGTAATAGAGCATCCAGCCTGCGACGACCGTGTAGAATGACATCAGGGCGACATTTCCGAGCAGCGCCAGAACGCCGTGGATATGCCATTTCTGACCCGGTTTTTCGAGCTTCGGGTACATCTTGACCGGGCTTGCCTGAGCAGCTCTGCCGATCGCGAATTCCATTGTGAGAGAGGGGAGGCCGAGCAGCAGTAAGCAGAGGACGTAAACGAGAACGAATCCGCCGCCGCCGAACTGGCCGGTCATCCACGGGAACTTCCAGACGTTGCCGCAGCCGATGGCGCAGCCCGCGCTGAGCATGAGGAAACCTATGCGGCTTCCGAGTTTTTCTCTTTCTTTCATAGATAACTCCTAATAATATAATGATATATAAAACATACTTATTCTA
>JAFYFK010000222.1 GCA_017543805.1 Bacillota bacterium
AATATCTCTATCTCGTGGCCGCGCGCCGCAAGCTGCCTGGCGATCTCGGTGTCGAAGGACGCTTCCAGCGCGACTTTCTTTCCCTGCAGCCACTGCCAGCGCGGCGCGTCGAGCGCCATCTGTGGGTTGAGGCCGAAGTCGAGCATGTTCATTATGACCTGCACGTGACCCTGAGGCTGCATGTAGGCGCCCATTACTCCGAACGGCCCGACGGCTTTTCCGTCCTTTGTCAGGAAGCCCGGAATGATCGTGTGATAGGATTTTTTACCCGGTTCAAGATAATTCGCGTCTTCAGGATCGAGCGAGAACGTCGCACCGCGGCTCTGAAGGCTTACGCCGTAATCCTCGACGACGATCCCGGACCCGAACGCCCAGAAATTGCTCTGAATATAGGAGACCATATTGCCTTCGCCGTCAGCCGTGCACAGATATACCGTGCCGCCCGACGGAGGCGTTCCGGGCATATAGACCTGCGCGTTCCTGCCGATCAGCTTTGCGCGCTCCGCGCCGTATTCCGGCCTGAGCAGGTCGTGGTAATTTATCTTCATCTTCGACGCGTCGGTCACATAGTGAAGCGAATCCGCGAACGCCAGCTTCATCGCCTCCAGCTGCTTATGACAGGTGTCGAAGCAGTTCTTCTCTTTAAACTCGAACTCTTTTAAGATATTCAGCGCCATCAGCGCGGTAATGCCCTGTCCGTTGGGAGGGATCTCCCAGACGTCATAGCCGCGGTAATTTACCCCGATCGGCTCGACCCAGTCGGTCTGATATTCCGCCATGTCCTCCATGCAGAAATAACCGCCGTCGCGATCTGACTGCCTCACCAGAGCTTCGGCGATCTCCCCTTTATAGAAGACATCCCTGCCCTGCTCCGCGATCAGTTTAAGGCTTTTCGCAATATCCGGCAGTTTAACAATGTCCCCGAACTCGTACGGCTCGCCGTCTTTTGTAAAGACGCGGAAGTACTCTTTAAATTCCGGGCGGTCGCCGAACAGCCTGTGATAAGTCTCCGTGCAGCCCTTCCACGCCTTTGTGAGCAGGGGCGTTATGGGGTAGCCGTCCTTGGCGTACCGAATGGCCGGTTCAAGGCACTCCGCAAGGCTCAGCTTTCCGAAGCGTTCGCTCAGGGCCGCCCAGCCGCTCACCGCTCCGGGAACCATAACTGGAAGCCAGCCATGCTTCGGCATTTTTCCGTCCGTCACCCGCGCAAGGACCTTCTCCGCGCTGATATTCTTCGGAGCGCGTCCGGAAGAATTCATGCCGTAAAGCTTTTCGTCATCCTTTATCCAGACGAGGGCAAACGCGTCAGACCCAAGCCCGTTGGACGTCGGTTCGACTACCGTCAGCGCGGCCGCAGTGGCGATCGCGGCGTCGACCGCGTTCCCGCCTTTGCGCAGAGCCTCAAGCCCCGCGGCGCTCGCAAGGTTAGAGCCCGTCGCCACCATCCCGTTCCGCGCGGCGAGCGGGAAACGGTTGGACGCGTATGGCTGATACAGTGTGTCAAAAAACATGGCCATCCTCCTGTCATATATTGAAATTATACGACAGCCGTATTATACGAGGCAATATATCAAAATAATTTTCGGTAAATTGAAAATTTGCTTGAATTATTTTTGCGAAAGTGTTATTATTCCTGCAATACGCAAAACTATTTATCCTCGGAGGATCGCCATGGACTCGATAGACGTTAAAATCCTGGAAGTGCTGCAGGAAAACTCAAGGATCTCCATTTCAGAACTTTCAAAGAAAGTCAATCTTTCGCTGTCAGCGGTCAGCGAGCGCATCAAAAAGCTGGAGACCTCCGGCATCGTGGAGCAGTACACCACCATAATCGACGCGAAGGCCATGAACAAGTCCCTGTCAGTCCTGATGATGATCAGCATCGACAATTCAGACGCCGAGCAGAAGTTCTTCAAGCTGGTCCAGGAGGACGACGAGATACTGGAATGCCACCACATTACGGGTGACTATGACTGGATAATAAAGATAGTTACAGAAAGCACCGCCACGCTGGAAGCCCTCATGACCCGCATAAAGAGCATTCACGGCGTCCGCAGCACACAGACCATAGTGTTCCTGAGCACCGTCAAGACCCGCCACAGCGTAAGTCCGGTGGCGAACAAATAAGCGGACCGTCAGGATCCTTCCCAGATCTTCAGATCAAGATTATAATCCTTAAGGAAATATTCGTGCAGACCGTCCCGCATGGGCATGGTCTGCTTTATTTTTATGACTTGCAATCTGCGTCTTGCGTGGTGGTATAATTAATATATGAGTACTAAAAAACAGACAATAAGACTTATTTTAAACGCATTTATGCTCGTCATCGTACTGGCCGCGTGGCTCATGATGGCGATCACCGGCAACGCAGGGCTGCTTTCCGGCTTTGGCCTCAAAAGCCTGCGGTACTTTACGGTGCTTTCGAACCTTTTTGCAGGGCTTTGCGCCGGGCTGTGGCTGAAAAACAGGAAAAGCGGCCCGCAGCGCGTCGAAGGCCTCAAGTTCGTCGCGGGCATATCTGTGTTTCTGACATTTACCGTGGTAGTCGGGTTTCTTGCCCCGCTCTACGGATTCGCAAAAATGTACACAGGCGCGAACCTCTGGTTCCACCTGTTAGTCCCGCTTATGGCGGTCTTTGAGCTGATATTCCTGAGCGAAGAGCGCTATTCAAAAAAGACGCTCCGCATGACCATGCTTCCGCCGCTGGTCTACGGAATCTTTTATCTTGCCAACATCCTGATTAACGGGATCGGCGCCTGGCCCAACTCAAACGACTGGTACGGATTCCTCAACTGGGGCTACCCTGCCGGCATGCTGATCTTCGCGTTTATCTGCCTTGTTTCCTGGCTTCTCGGAAAGCTTGTATCCTTTCTGCACGACAGATGGATCAGACACTGAACAGTATCTGTCTTAATCCCGCAGCATATATGCCATCAGCAGTTTATATGTATTCTCCAGACCGTCGATGTGGGTGCGCTCGTAGCCGTGGCTGTTCGCGGTGCCCGGGCCGATCGCGGCGTGACGTATGTCGTGGCCGGCGACGAGCGACGGGTCGCAGTCGGTTCCGTAATGCGGCGTAAAAATA
>JAFYFK010000223.1 GCA_017543805.1 Bacillota bacterium
AGAAACGCCAGAGGTAGTGGCGGTTCTTTTCGCGGGGTTCGGGCGACGCTATCGGATAGGTGTCGAAACCGCGCGGATCCAGCGGATAGGCCAGCCTGCGGATGTTTCCGCCCTTGCCCGCGGCGTCCCAGCCCTCGTAGCAGATGACCATCGGGATGCGCTTGCGGTATATCCTGTTATGGAGCATCTTGATCTTGTTCTGGAGTTCGTCGAGCTGCTCTTTATATTCCTCCTCCGTGAGGGAAAGCGAAAGATCCGCGTCGGAGAGCATCGGAGCGTTGTCCAGCGGGAAGTCCTCCTCGAAGGGAGCGCCGACGTATTTTCCGGAAGCGATGCCCGCGGAGATGGTGTCCGCAAGGAGCTTGAACGCGTCATAACGAAGGACCTTCTTGTCCTCGCCGCTCACCACATGCCAGGGGAAGACTTCGCCGGTGGCTTCCATAAACTCATCGTAGGCCTTCTGATACTTCTTGTAATGCTCGTTCTGTTTAAGGTCGTACTTGGAAACGCGCCACGCGGTGTATTTCTTGCTGAGAAGCTTCTTCTGCCTGCTTGCCTGTTCTTCCTTTGACACGTTTACGAACAGCTTTAAGACCAGATAGCCATTATCCCTGAGCTGCCTTTCGAAACGCTGCACTGAAAGGATCTCGCGCTTCCAGGCGTCCTCGTCCTTGTCGCCGGTCAGCTTATCCTGCACGGCGCGCTCCATCCAGCCGCCGTCCATAAACAGCACCTTGCCGTTTTCCGGCAGAGCCGCGAAGAACGGATACAGGAACGGATAGCGCTCCGCCCCGCGCAGCGCGCTGTCATACTGGAACACGCTGGAGAAACGGGGATCGATATCGCTTATAAGATCGTTTATAAGACTTCCCTTGCCTGCGGCGGCCCAGCCCTCCACAAGCACTACAACAGGTATCTTCGCTTCGCGGAGGTCTGGCTGAAGCGCTGTGACAAGCTTCTTGAGCCGCTTTGTCTCCGCCTTGCGGCTTTCCTTATCCATTCCGTCATCCGGGCGAATAAATTCTTTAAGCATTTGGTCCACCTCTCAATTTACCGGGAAATATGTTTAATGATTTTTATTAGTCAAGCATTCCGCTGGCCTTGACCGAAGCGACGGCCTCCGCCATCTTTTCCGGAGGCAGGACGAGCGCCATGCGCACGTAGCCTTCGCCGAGCGGCCCGAAGCTGGAGCCCGGAGTGCAGATAAATCCGGCCTTTTCTATAAGCTCAAGGCAGAACTCCATGCTGGACCTGTACTTTTCCGGGATCTTTGCCCATACGAACATGGTTCCGTGGCTGTCGGGGATGTCCCAGCCGACCGCGCGGAATCCGCCGCAGAGCGCGTCGCGGCGCTCCTCGTACATCTTGCACTGATCCTTAACACTTTCGAGCGGTCCGGTGAGGCAGGCGATGGCAGCCTTCTGCACCGCGGCAAACATGCCGAAATCTATGTGCGACCTGAGCTTTCTGAACGCTCCAACTATCTGCGGATTGCCCACAAGGAAGGAGATCCGGGCGCCGGTCACGTTGAAGCTCTTGGAGAGCGAGAAGAATTCCACGCCGACCTCCGCCGCGCCGGGATACTGCAGGAAGGATCCGCCTACCGCGCCGTCGAATATGATGTCGGAATAGGCGTTGTCATGGATGACTATGACGTCATACTTCTTTGCCCACTCTATGACCTCTCTGTAGACTTCCGCGGTCCCTGTTGAGCCTACCGGGTTGGACGGGAAGGAAACGATTATGAATCTGGCCTTCCTGGCCACTTCTTCGGGAATATCTGAAACACGGAGGAGGAAGTTGTTCTCTGCGCAGAGCGGATAATAGTAGGGCTCGGCGCCGCAGATATTGGCTGCCGAGATGAACAGCGGATAGCAGGGAGTCGGCAGGATGACGGTGTCGCCCTCATCGGCGAGGCACATCGCAAGATGCCCCATGCCTTCCTGGGTGCCGTTGCAGCTCTGGACCATATCCGGAGTGATGCCGGCTACGCCGAAGCGCCTTTCGTAATAATCGCAGACAGCCTGCTTAAGCTCCGGCATATCCCTGAGAGAATACTTCCAGTTGTCCTGGTCCTGCGCGGCGTCGATAAGAGCCTGCTTTACGTGCGGCGGGGTCAGGAAATCCGGCGTGCCTACGCTGAGATTGTAGCAGGGCAGCCCCTTGCCTTCCCTCTCGAAACGCTTCTCGTTGAGCGCCGCGAATATCTCGTCTCCGAATCTGTTTAAAGTTTTGCTGAAATACATGGTTCCTCCGATATCTTACAGTCTGTTTAAAATACTGTTTTACTATTAATTATTTATTATAGCATGTTACGTAAGGAAATGCGTTGTTTTCGTGCGGCAGCCTTGAAAAGAACGTTCGTTTTCTGTTATAATATATCCACCATGAAAAAAGATTATCTGAGCGGACAATATGCAATGCTGGAAGACAGCCAGGACAGGCCTCTGGCGGCCAGGCTGCGCCCGGAAACGCTCGACGAATTCGTCGGGCAGGAGCAGCTGGTCGGGCCGGGCAAGGTGCTGCGCAGGCTCATAGAAGAGGACCGCGTAAGCTCCATGATATTCTGGGGCCCTCCGGGCGTCGGCAAGACCACGCTGGCGCAGATCATCGCAAACCGCACGCAGGCAAAGTTCATAAACTTTTCGGCCGTCACCAGCGGCATAAAGGACATTAAGATCGTCATGCAGGAAGCCGAGGAGAACAAGCGCTTCGGCGTCAAGACCATCGTTTTTGTCGACGAGATCCACCGCTTCAACAAAGCCCAGCAGGACGCCTTCCTGCCCTACGTCGAGCGGGGAAGCATAATCCTTATAGGCGCGACCACGGAAAATCCTTCGTTCGAGGTCAACGGGGCGCTTTTGTCCCGCTGCAAGGTATTTGTGCTGCACGAGCTCGTCCCGGACGATATGGTCAAGCTTCTGCAGCGCGCCCTGGACGACCCGCGCGGCTTCGGCGGGCAGAAGATCGTCATGGAGGACGACACCCTGCGCATGATAGCTGTCTTTTCCAACGGAGACGCGCGGACGGCTCTCTCGACCCTGGAGATGGTCGTCCTGAACGGCGATATCTCGACGGACGAAGACGGCAGCGAGACCATAACGGTCTCCAGGGAGATCCTCGAGCAGTGCGTTTCCAAGAAGTCTCTGCTCTACGATAAAAACGGCGAGGAGCACTACAATATAATCTCCGCTCTGCACAAGTCCATGCGAAATTCCGACCCGGACGCCGCGGTCTACTGGCTGGCGAGGATGCTGGAAGCCGGGGAGGACCCGCTCTACGTCGCGCGCCGCGTTACCCGCTTCGCATCGGAGGACATCGGCCTCGCGGACCCCAAGGCGCTGGAGATAGCCGTCGCGGCTTACCAGGCCTGTCACTTTATAGGCATGCCGGAATGCACTGTGCACCTTACGGAAGCCGTCATTTACATGGCGCTGGCGCCTAAGTCCAACGCCTGCGACGTAGCTTATATGGAGGCAAGAAAAGACGCGCTCAATATGCTGGCGGAGCCCGTTCCGCTTGTCATTCGCAACGCGCCTACAAAGCTCATGAAGGATACCGGCTACGGCGCGGGTTATCAGTACGCCCACGACTACGAAGACAAGCTGACCAACATGCAGTGTCTTCCGGATTCCCTGCTTGGACGGGAATATTACAGACCGACGGAGCAGGGCGTTGAGGCCCGCGCAAAGGCACGCCTGGAGCAGATAAAGCAGTGGAAAAAGGAACACGGCTACCCGCAGAAGAAATAGCGGCATTGACACGCGCCGCGCAAAGATTTACGATTTATCTTACTACTAATACAGGAGGCAATTATGGCCGAGATCAATTTTCCCAGCTGCATAGAGGTTGAGATAGAAGACGCCGCAAAAAAGCTTACGGACAACGTGCACACAAACCATTCCTGGTCGCTGTCCCTGCCGGGCTTAAGGCCGCGCGTAATAGATTTTCTTAAAACGACCCGCACCGCCCTTTTCCCCGGGCTTTACAACGAGAGCTCCGGCGACAAGGACATAGAGCGCATAGTCCGCAGAAGCCTTCGGACCGCGTCGATGCAGCTCTCCGAGATGCTTGAGGACCTGGACCCGAAGCTCAACGCCGACGGCATAGCGAGGGATTTCATCAAATCCCTGCCGGAGATCGCGGAGCTCATAGGCACCGACGTACAGGCCGCCTACGAGGGCGACCCCGCCGCGCTCGACACATACATCATAATGCTCTGCTACCCGGCGTTTGAGGCGATAAGCATCTACCGCCTGGCGCATAAGCTGGTGGAGCTCGGAGTGCCGCTCATCCCCCGCATCATGACGGAATACGCGCACAGCAAAACGGGCATAGACATCCACCCCGGCGCCACTATCGGCAGGTATTTCTTTATCGACCACGGCACGGGCGTCGTCATCGGCGAGACCTGCACCATAGGCGAGCACGTAAAGCTGTACCAAGGAGTGACCCTCGGCGCTAAGAGCTTCGAGCTGGACGAAAACGGCCTGCCTGTCAAGCACGGCAAGCGCCATCCCGACGTCGGCAACAACGTCATCATCTACTCCGGCGCCACCATACTCGGCGGCAACACAAAGATCGGCGACAACTGCGTCATCGGCGGTAATGTCTGGCTGACCCATTCCGTCGAAGCCGGCAAGACCATATTCTACGAGGTCGGGAAACA
>JAFYFK010000224.1 GCA_017543805.1 Bacillota bacterium
ATCTCCGCCATAGACGCCGGAGGCACAAAGCTCCGCGGCTGCAGCTTTAAGCTGCGCGGAGGAAAGCTCAGCCGTTCGGAGATAAGCGAAAGACTGCTTCCGGGCAAGGACAGGAAGATCAATTCCGACGAATTTTTCGACGTGCTCGCGGCGGCTCTTCCCGAAGACGGAAGCAGGCGCGCAGGGATATGCTTCTCCTACCAGATAAGATCCCTCGAAAACGGCGACGCCGAGGTGCTCAGCCTTTCCAAGGAGCTCTCGATACCGGACATAATAGGAAAAAATGTCGGAGAAGAGATAAACAAAGCGCTTGAACGCGCCGAACGTCCCACAAAAGAATGCATCGTCCTTAACGACACCTGTTCAGTCTTCCTGAATTCCGAGACTGTGCCGGAACCTGACAACATAATAGCCGGTATGGTCCTGGGAACAGGCTTTAACGTGTGCTTTGCGGACAGGGAGACCGGCCTGCTCGTAAACAGCGAATGCGGAAGCTTTGACGGTTTTCCACGCTCGGAGATAGACCTTATACTCGACAACGCCAGCGAAAAACCTGGCTGGCATCCGGCGGAAAAAATGATCTCCGGCCAGTACATACTCAAGCTCTGCGATATGTACAGGAAGGAAGCCGAAGCCCAGGGTATAACGTCTGAAGAAGATCTTAAAACAGTCGAATATGCCGTCACTGACAGGGCCGCGGCCTATGTCTGCTCCATACTCTGCGGCATTCTCGAATATTATTCGGATAAGCTCGTTAAAAATAATGTATACTATATAGTGGCGGACGGAAGCGCGGTCATTAAAAACGAACGTCTGAGGACCACGCTGGAGCGTCTGCTTAAGGAATACACGGAAAAATATTTACAGATAGGCTGCGAAATGGTCTATGCCGAGGGGTCTTCCCTCACCGGCACCGCCATTGCCGCGGCAAAGATGCACTGAGCGGGGGAAATGACCATGCTAAGGATCGACAGAGAAGGCGCAGGCCTCAAAACAATTGACCTTGCGGCCGCAAAGGCTGCTCTCGGTGAACTGAAAAACGGCACCGGCAAGGGAAACGACTTTATCGGATGGGTAAAGCTGCCCAAGGATTATGACAAAGAAGAATTCGCCCGTGTAAAAGCTGCGGGCAAAAGAGTAAGGGAAAAGGATGAAGCCTTTGTCATCATAGGCATCGGCGGATCCTACCTCGGCGCCAGGGCCGCAATAGAACTGCTTAAGAGCCCGCGCCACAACGAGGTCAAGGACGGCCCGGCTCTCTACTTTATCGGAAACGGGATCTCAGGAAGCGACATTGCGCAGGTCCTCGAGCTCGTCAAGGGCAAGGAACTGTACATAAACGTCATTTCCAAGTCCGGAACCACTCTTGAGCCTGCCCTCGCATTCAGGATCTTCAAGGATTACATGGAAAAGACCTACGGCAAGGAAGGCTGCAGAGAGCGCATACTCTGCACCACCGACAAGGCGCGCGGAGCGCTCAAGGGCCTCGCTGACAAGGAAGGTTACGAATGCTTCGTAATTCCTGACGACATCGGCGGGCGCTACAGCGTGCTCACACCGGTCGGACTCCTTCCGATGGCAGCCGCAGGCATCGACATCGACAGAGTAATGAAGGCCGCTGACGAGAATATGGACAGATTCCTTAAGGAAGACGACGAGAACCCGGCTCTCATCTACGCAGCATCCAGATACGCCCTCTACAGCGCCGGCAAAAAGGTCGAGATCTTCTCCTATCCCGGCGAATCCATGCGCTTTATGGCGGAGTGGTGGAAACAGCTCTACGGCGAAAGCGAAGGCAAGGAGCATAAGGGACTCTTCCCCGCGTCCTGCGAGATCACGGCGGATCTGCAATCCCTCGGACAGTACATACAGGACGGCGAGCGCATGCTGATGGAGACCATAGTGCGCTTCGATACCGAAGGCGTCGAGGTCAAGGTGCCTTTTGAGGCCGACAACGCGGACGGGCTCAACTACGTCGCGGGCAAGGATTATGACGAGATCTTTATGGCGGCGGCAAAGGGCATCAAGAAAGCCCATATCGACGGCGGCGTCCCCTGCCTTGAGATAGTTGCCGACAGGCCGTGCGAGGAAAGCTTCGCGGAAATGGTAGTCTTCTACGAGACAGCGTGCGCGGTCTCCGGATATATGCTCGGCGTCAACCCCTTCAATCAGCCGGGCGTTGAAGAATATAAGAAGAACATGTTTGCCCTTCTTGGCAAAAAGTAATTTGAGAGGTGAACGTTATGGATTATCTTAAAACTTATGAGTTCTGGAAAAACGACCCGTTCTTTGACGAGGCGACCAGAGCGGAACTCGCTGCGCTGACCGACGAAAAGGAGATCAAGGAGCGCTTCTACAAAGACCTTGAATTCGGCACTGGCGGCCTCCGCGGAATTATCGGAGCCGGAAGCAACCGCATCAACAAGTACAATGTCCGCCGCGCGACCACCGGATTTGCCCAGTTCCTGCTGGAGAAATACGGCGAGGAAGCGAAGAAGCGCGGCATTGCCGTAGCGTTCGACTGCAGAAACTTCTCAAGAGAGTTTGCAAAAGAGACGGCGCTCACCATGGCAGCCCTCGGAATTCCCGTATACCTCTACACTATACTTTCCGCCACCCCGCTGCTGTCCTTTACCGTCAGATACCTTAACTGCGTAGGCGGCGTGGTCATCACCGCAAGCCACAACCCGGCAGAGTACAACGGCTACAAGGCTTATGACGAGACCGGCTGCCAGCTGCTCCCTGACGACGCGGACCGTGTGATCGCAAAGGTCAACGCTGTCGACATCCGCAGCACAAAGGTCATGGATTACGAAGAAGCCAAGGCTGCCTGCCTGGTCAAAGAAATCGGGGAGGACGTAATGGAGAAGTTCCTCGACGCGGTCGAAGCCCAGGCTCATCCGCTTGACGCGGCGGCAAAGGAAGCTCTCAAGATCGTATACACGCCGCTCCACGGCGCCGGCAACAAGCCTGTGCGCGACGTTCTGGCAAGACAGGGATACACCGGCCTTACGGTAGTCGAGGAGCAGTGCGTCGAAGACGGAAACTTCCCGACAGTCGATTACCCCAACCCGGAGGAGCGCGGAGCGCTCAAGATGGGCATGGAGCTTGCGGACAGGATCGGAGCTGATCTTGTGCTCGCGACCGACCCGGACAGCGACCGCGAAGGCATTGCGGTCCGCCACAACGGAGAACTGGTCCTGCTTACAGGAAACCAGACCGGCGCTCTGCTCGTCAATTATGTCATCGAGCGCAGAAAAGCGCAGCTGAATCCCAAGAGCACCCTTATCAAGACCATCGTTACCGGCGAGCTCGGCGCTGACATCGCAAAGAAAAACGGATGCCAGGTAAAGAACGTCCTTACCGGATTCAAGTTTATCGGCGACATCATGAACGGGTTCGAAAAGGACGGCAGCGGCGAATACATCTTCGGTTACGAGGAAAGCTACGGCGTGCTGATAGGAACTCACGCCCGCGACAAGGACGCAGTTGTCGGATCCCTGATAATCTGCGAGATGGCCGCATACTACAAGGCTCAGGGCAAATCCCTGGTGGACGTTCTGGACAGCCTATACGCTGAATTCGGCTACTACAACGACGTCACCACATCCTACACTCTCAAGGGCCTGGACGGAGCCATGAAGATAAAGGCTATCAGCGCTCACCTCAGAGAGGTCGGGAAAGACCTTATGGAAGGAATCACCGAGATCAAGGACTACAAGGATGGCTGCGACGGCCTGCCCAAGTCCGACGTTCTCAAGTACTTCTTTGCCGACGGCTCCTGGATGGCGGTAAGGCCTTCCGGCACCGAACCGAAGATCAAGGTCTACTACGGAGTCAAGAGAGCGACAAAGGAAGACGCTCTCGCAGTCTTCAACGCCCGCAAGGCAGTAATGGACGGAATAGTAAACGGATAAAACAGAAGATATCAAAACCGGTCAGCCTGAGGCTGACCGGATTTTTTTGTTCACAGTTTGTTTGAAATTCTCAGAATCCAGAATCATGATAGTCTTCATGCTTACCTCCCTGTAAACTCCGGCCTTGCAAAGAGCAGAGGCTCCCGCCTTCCTCTTATCCGCGAGTACCTTACTGTGCCCTTGCCTTCGCTCAGGTCTTTGTCTTTATTGCTCGTTCCCGTGGAATGGATCATATACCTGGTATCTTCCATGACGATACCCACATGGGAGATGGCCATGAACGCGCCTTTTTCAAAGTACTTTGCCCTTGTCCTTTCAGGGGCTTGAAAGAACACGAGGTCTCCCGGAAGGAGATCCTTCTCTCCGGGCGCAAAGCTCAGCCCCTTTTCGGTAAAATACCTCGCGAGTTCATTGGACTTTCTCAGAGGCGGATATTCTTTAATGCGTCCGCTGATACCCGTATCTGCCCAGGGACAGCCGGACCTGAAGAAGTCTTCTGTATCCCCGGTCGCGTAAGGACTCTTATCGTAAGGGATCCCCTGCAGCACAAGATGGACGAACGTAGAGCAGTCGATATTCCCTCTGTTTCCGCGCTGCGCATCATACAAAGGGTAGCCATTCAGGAATACTTCCCCGTGCCACGAATAGATCAGTTCGTCGTTATGGTCATAATATGTCCAGGCGGTCCTGAAGACCTCTTCTATGATTTTCTGTCTGTCCATCCGGCCATCCTTCAATATTATTTCTCTTTTAGTCCCTTATATTATAATTATTCTCCCGCCACTGAAGCAAGATTCAAAGTAAACAACGGCAAAACTGCCGATGGACAATTTTCTTAATACATATTATATTGTCCATTAGAAAAAGAAACAAAATACCTGCTGCACAGTTCGGAGGTCTGAAATGAAAAAGATTCTGGTAGTAGTCGATATGCAGAACGACTTTATCGACGGTTCTCTTGGGACGAAAGAAGCGCTGTCTATCGTGGAAGCCGTAAAAAAGAAGATCCTCTCCTATCCGCCTGAAAACGTCATAGCGACCATGGATACACATCAGGAAGACTATATGGATACGCAGGAGGGACGAAACCTTCCGGTAGTACACTGCATCGAAGGCAGTGACGGATGGGAGATCAGGGAAGACATAAAAGCGATCTTAAGTGATGCGGCGATCTACAAAAAGCCCACCTTCGGGAGCACTGCTCTTGCGAAAGACTTAAAAAAGCGCTCTCTTAAAGAAGATATCGAACTGGAAGTCATAGGTCTCTGCACGGATATCTGTGTGGTCTCCAACGCATTGCTTTTAAAAGCGTTTATGCCGGAAGTGAAGATCACCGTCGACGCTTCCTGCTGCGCAGGGGTAACTCCGGAGAAGCATCTGGCAGCGCTTGAAACTATGCGTTCCTGCCAGATACATGTTATTGACAGATAAAAAATTGCTCCGGGCAAAAGCGCGGAGCAATTTTGATCAAAACCACTGACTGTGTTTAGCCAAACCATCTGAACACGCCCTTTACCACGCCGAGGATGGTGCAGTCCGGGACGATGATGGGAGCCATGGAGCTGTTCTGAGGCTGAAGGCGGATGTGGCCGTTTTCCCTGTAGAAGGATTTGACCGTAGCTTCGCTTTCCATGCCGTCGATCATTGCGGCAACAATATCGCCGTTGTTTGCGGTGCTCTGCTGCTGGACGAGTATATAGTCTCCGTCGAATATGCCGGCCTCGATCATGGAATCTCCGTGCACGCGGAGCATAAAGCTTGTTCCTCTGCCCAGATACCTTGCCGGAAGCGGGAAGCTGTCCTCTATGTTCTGCTCGGCCAGTATGGGCGTGCCTGCCGCTATCTGCCCGACGACCGGAATATCCACTACGTCCGAACGCAGTTCCTGAACTTTTTCCGCGGCGCTGTCCGTATTGGTGACCTTTACGGCGCGGCGCTTGTTGGCTGCACCTTTAGTGATATACCCTTCTTCCGCGAGCCGTCCCATGGCCTTATGGACTGTGGATGTGGATTTTATATTAAGCGCGGCGCAGATATCCCTTACCGTGGGAGGATATCCGTTGGCCTTTATCTCCTGCTCTAGAAATTCCAGTATCCTTTTTTCCCTTGCCGAAAGCTCTGCCATAGCTCAGTGCCTCCTTTTTACACACAAGTTATATTCAGTATCTTAAACATAACACAGTTCACGGGAAAAAGCAAACAAACGTTCAAAAATAATTGCAAAAAAGGACCGGATCTCTCCGGTCCTGAAAATTTATTTTATGCCAGAGCTGCCTTTGCAACTTCTACCATCTTGGTGAACCCTGCGGGATCGTGGATGGCCATTTCGGAAAGCATCTTTCTGTTGACATCTACGCCGGCCTTCTTGAGTCCGTCCATCAGTCTGCTGTAGGAGATGTCGTTCATTCTGGCTGCAGCGTTGATCCTGGTGATCCAGAGCTTTCTGAACTCTCTCTTTCTGAGCTTGCGGCCCATCTGAGCGGAGCGGAGAGCTCTCATAACTGCGGGATTAGCTGCGGTAAAGATCTTATGTCTGCTGCCGTAGAAACCCTTTGCCTGCTTTAAGATCTTCTTATGTCTCTTGTGGGCGTTCATGCCCTTCTTTACTCTTGCCATTTTTCTACCTCCTATTTACCGACGAGTACGCTCTTGATCCTCTTGTGGTCAGCGTGGCTGAGGATCGTTGACTGACGCAGACCCATCTTCCTCTTCGGAGTCTTCTTGTTGAGGATATGGCTCTTATATGCCTTATTTCTCTTTACTTTACCGGTTCCGGTAAGCTTGAAACGCTTCATTGCCCCTCTGTGGGACTTCATCTTGTTCTTTGCCATTAGATGCTTCCTCCTGTTATTCTTTATCGGCTGACTCGGCTGCAGCTCTGGCTTCTGCTTCAGCCTTTGCCTTTGCTTTTGCCGCTTTTTCCTTTTCCTTGGCGCTCTTGGGGGCAATAGTCATGGACATATTGCGGCCTTCAAGTACGGGCTGCTTTTCGATCGTGCCGAACTCTTTTACCTGTTCGCAGAACTTGAGCATTGTCTCCCGGCCTTTATCCACGTAACCCATCTCTCTGCCGCGGAAGCGCATGCTGATCTTGACCTTGTCTCCTCCGTTGAGGAACTTGGAGACGAGAACAGCCTTGGTCTCGAGGTCGTGGGCTTCGGTGAAGATGCCGAGGCGCATTTCCTTGACCTCCATGGTCTTCTGCTTTTTCTTGGCTTCCTTGTCCTTCTTCTGCTGGTCGTAACGGAACTTGCCGTAGTCCATGATCTTGCAGACCGGGGGAGCTGCGTTCGGAGAGATGTTTACCAGATCAAGATTAGCTTCGGCTGCCATAGCCATAGCTTCCCTGATCGGAACGATGCCGACCTGGTTGCCGTCTCTGTCGATAAGACGGACTTCCTTTGCGCGGATCTCTTCGTTTATAAGGGCTTCCTTGCTAATTGTAGTGTACCTCCGAAAATTTAAAAGGCGGATGCAAAAGCTCCGCCGTAAAACACACAATTATTGTGAGTCTTTATTGACCCCTTCGCGTATGCTTGGGGTGAGAAGCGGATAACTTCTGCTTGAATACCCGATTAGTTTAACGGCTGAAGCCTGTAATGTCAAGGGGTTTTATCAATTTTTGATCAATAAAAACGGAAGCTGTGTATTATAAAATACCGTGTTCGTCTTGACTTGGGCTGCCTCTTGTGCTAAATTATCTATGTTATGCGCGGTTAGCTCAGCTGGTTAGAGCGCCTGCTCGACATGCAGGAGGTCGATGGTTCAAGTCCATTATCGCGCACCACCTGGCCTCCCTCAAAAGGGAGGCCGTTTTGTTATTTGCATTGCTTCGGAGGTTTCAGATGACTACATCAGCGGAAAGACTGTTCAAAGTGACCGGAAGCTATGTGGACATGCACGACGAAATGCGCCTGTCCGCGCTGTTCCAGGAAATGCAGGAGGTTGCGGGCGACCATTCCGTGGCCAACGGCTTCGGGCGCAACGAGCTTCTTGAAAAAGGCATGGTCTGGATAGTAAACCGCTACCATCTTGAGATTGACCGCATGCCCCGCTACTGGGAGACCATAAGGATAAAGACCTGGGTCGGAAAGACCGCTCACGTCGCATTTACAAGGTTTTTTGAGATCTACGCGGAAGACGGGACTTCTCTTCTGAGGGCGTCGTCCGTCTGGAGCATAATCAGCGAAGCCGAACGCAGGCTGATCGCTCCGGCAAAATACGGAATAAACTTCGAGGCGAGCACTCAGGGCACTGAGATCGCATCAAAGGTCTCGCTGAAACATATTGAGACAGACCACTCCTCGGATTTTGTCGTCCCATACAGTTACATAGACCAGAACAACCACATGAACAACTGCCGTTACATGGACCTTGTGGACGACGTGCTCTGTGCGCAGTACGAAGGCCGGGCGCGTAAAGAAATAAGCATGGAATACAACAACGAGATCTTGCGCGGTGAGACTCTCCACACCGAATGGGGCGAGGAAAACGGGCTGGTCTTCCTTAAAGGCACAGGACCGGAAGAGAAACCGATATTCAAAATGAACATATTGTTCGCATAACAAAAAGCAGGCAAAGACCTGCTTTTATTATTTACAGATACAGCCCGAGCCTCTGCAGGCAGAGTTCGACGGCTTCGGGATTGCTGTCGCAGAGAAGGAAGCGCCTGCCGGATTCCGCGGCGGCCGCGCCGAGTGTGCCCGAGCCCGCGAAGAAGTCCGCGCACAGGCCGCCTTCCGGGCAGCAACTGTTGAGAAGGATGCGGAGCAGCGCCTCGGGTTTCTGCGTCGAATAACCGGTGCGCTCCGAGGAAGTCCGGCCGACCATGTCCACCGCAAGGACATCCCTGCGGTTTACGAGCGTATACCACTTGCCCTCTTCGTCCTCAAACTCCTCCACGTCCTTAAAGCAGTACGGCCTGTTGCCGCGGTTGTAGGAGCGTTCTTTCTGGGCGGCGAAATAGTACGCCGGGCCTTTAGAGTAGAGCAGGATGGTGTCGTGCTTCCTGGCAAAGCGCTTTGTGCTTGCGCCGCCGGACCTGTAGGACCATATGATCTCGTTGACGAAGCGGTTCATGCCGAAGATCTCGTCCATCAT
>JAFYFK010000225.1 GCA_017543805.1 Bacillota bacterium
ACCTGCGACCTTCTCGTCCAGCATGTCCTGCAGCTCGTCCTCCTGCTCGCTGCGCGCAAGGGTTTCCTGGTCGGCCTTCACTTCTTCAGTGACAGGCGCTTCCTGCGTCTCTTTGCGGTTTTCCATCTCTGCCCTCCTTTACCGGCCCGGCGGTGTTCCCCGGGTTTTCATTGCTGATAAAATCATTATATCATAAATGCCGGACAGCATCAATAAGATGCCGATGCAACATACACGAATAGTTTACATAATATATTTTCCTGCAATTCAGCCTGCTGACGCATAGGATAAAACCTCCGGTTTTACTGCCCGTATCAGCAGTGATTTTCCGGCAGTTCTCCGCAGCGCAGTTTTTTTCCGGCTCTGTTCCCCAAAATCATTTTTTCTCTTTGGGGAACAGGCAGTTTTCAGCCGCAGACCGCGGAGGGCGTGTTGCGCTTGCCAAGACAGAAAAGGATATGATAGAATGCATGTATCCTGAAAGGAGCTGATCCTGTGAAAAGAACCGTGGCATGCATGCTGCTGCTTTCCCTTTGCCTCGGCCTCTGTGCCTGCGGAGCTGCAGCGCCGGACCCCACTCCCACGCCGGAGCCGACACCCAACCCCGCGGAACTGCTCTGTGAAAAGTACGCACCCGTCATCGACGCGCTGGAAGCCGGGGACTACGACGGCGCCATCGCGGCCGTGACCGCCATGAAGCCCGTTCCGCCTGTCACCGAGGTGCAGATCACGCTGGACAACCTGTGGGACTACTTTGAGATCAGGGAAGTTCCGATCGAACAGACCGATGCGCACGGGAACTTGGTTTATTTATGGATAGACTATCTCCTTACCCTGAAAGACGGTTATGAGCTTGCCGATCTGACAAAATACCAGACAGGCGTTGCCGTGGCCTATGAGTATGACGGGGTAAGCTATGAGTATGATACCCCCTGTGAAATAGATTTTGAGGCTTTCACCTGCAGCAGAGCCCCTTCATCCACCAGCATAATGCATCACTCGGAAACCGTGCATTACCCGGATTCCTATCTGCATTATTCGAAGATCGCAAACAATCCCGTCGACCAGTCGAACGGCGGAGCGTATATCTTCGTCTTCGAGAACCTGGAGTTCCTCAGTGCAGACGGCACATTGTATCTCATCGGCAAATAACTTTTGCCGCTGATAATAACCCGCGGAGGCATCGGACGTCCGGCGCCTGCACATGAATTGTCAATCGAGGGTTGACCTCTGCGCGATTATTCGGCAGCATAATGGCAGCAGAAAAAAGGAAAGGGGAAAGTTACATGAGAACCATTCGCGTTACCGGCAAGGGACAGATCAGGGTCCATCCCGACATGACCCGCATCACCATCACCGTCACCGGCAGGGACAGAGAGTACGGCGAGACGCTGCGCCGCTCCTCCGAGGACACGGAGTATCTGAAGGACGTCCTCTCCGGCTTCGGCTTTGCGCGCGCGGACCTGAAGACGCTGAACTTCAGCGTGGACACGGTGTATGAGAGCTACAGGGAGCGTGACGGCTCGTATCAGCAGCGCTTCACGGGCTACAGCTTCACGCACATGATGAAGGTGGAGTTCCCGTCGGACAACGAACGCCTGGGCAGGGTGCTGTACGCGCTGGCCAACTGCAGGGTAAGGCCGGAGTTCCGCATCAGCTACACCGTGAAGGACACGGAGGCGGTGAAGAACACGCTGCTCGGCAAGGCTGTTGCGGACGCAAAGCAGAAGGCGGCCGTGCTCACGCAGGCCGGCGGCGTCACGCTGAAGGATATCCAGAGCATCGACTACTCCTGGGGCGAGATTAACTTTGAGTACAGGCCCATGACACGGGACCTGTCGTTCAACGAGATTGCGGCCACCGTGCCCGCAAAGAGCTATGCCATCGACATCGAGCCCGACGACATCAGTGTTTCCGACACCGTCACGGTCATCTGGGAGATTGAGTAAGCAATCATAAAAGAGAATAAAAACGCCCCATCTGCGTTGCAAGACCCATCGTCTTTGAAAAAAGACTCCGAGCGCAGATGGAGCGCTTTCTTTTAATTTATCATAAAGACTACTTTTAGTCAATTAAGAGCATGGCTGTATTGTCTCATACCGGAAATAATATAAAAGCAGACTATATAGCCGAAGCGGTGCGGTCTGTTCCGCTTCAGGAATGAATTCACCGGAACGGTACCGGAGCATTGTCACCGAAGCTTTATGAAAACGGCCCTTGCCGAATTTCTCGCCGACCTTGAGAGGGACCGCAAGGCGTACGCCCGAGGCGCTTATCGGGATAGCCGGTTTCAGCATTATTCCTGTGTCCCTACGCCTAACTGCTCAGAGTCTTGTAAACTTGACCCGGAATATCTCTTCCGATTCATGATAAATGGTATCCTTGAAAACAGCAATGTGATAGCTGCGATTATACTCAGGGCATTTTTCGCGGAAAGAATCAATCTCGCGATCGGCAAACTCCGCTGCCTCAAGTGCGCGTTCTCCGGTGAAATAGCCGTCCTGACACGATGCAAAGCACTCGCCGGTCACACGGGAGGCAAACTTATGTGCGCAGTACCACACCAGTTTCCGCAGTTTTTCCTCGGACTCTGGCAAGCCATTGTTGCGTATAACTGTATCGAAGAAGAATATCGGTTTTTTCCCCTCAAAAGTATAGCCATATCGGATCGGCGGACCGATCAGTCTTTTGCTGTCAATTCTGTCGCTCATAGAAATCTTTCTCCTTATACCTCTTTTTTTCTGGCTTCGGCATATTGTGCTC
>JAFYFK010000226.1 GCA_017543805.1 Bacillota bacterium
CGGAATAGTAGGTCGGCCTAACGTCGGAAAATCGACGCTGATGAACGCCATGCTGGGCGAGAAGATCGCCATAACCAGCGAAAAGCCCCAGACCACCAGAAATACGATCAAGGGAATATACACAAGGAGCGAAAACGGGGAACCGGTATGCCAGATCGTTTTTATCGATACCCCGGGCATCCACAAGCCTAAAAACAGGCTCGGCAGCTATATGACTGACGCCGCGGTCAAAACCCTTAAAGAGGTCGACGCGGTGCTTTTCCTCGTTGACAGCGAATACGAAGGCGAAAATTCCGGCGACGGGTTTATTCTCAAAAAACTGCAGGAAGTCGATACTCCAAAGATACTGGTCATAAACAAAATAGACAGGATTGATCCGGAAAAGTTCGAACGCATATATAAAAGCTACGAGTCGATGGGCGTTTTTGAAAGGATAATCGGGACCAACGCGCTCGAGGGGAAAAACGCGGATGTTGTTCTGGCTTATCTGGAAGATCTTCTGGAAGAAGGCCCGATGTACTTCCCGGAAGACATGATAACCGACGACCCGATCCGTTTCCTCGTCTCGGAAATGATACGCGAAAAACTGCTGCATTACCTTAAGGATGAGGTGCCTCACGGGACCGCGGTGGAGATCGAGAGTTTTGAGGAAAAACCCGGACTTGCCAGGATCAGCGCGCTCATTTACTGCGAGCGCAATTCACACAAGGGAATAATCATCGGAAAGGGCGGCCACACGCTTAAGGGAATAGCGAGCTCCGCCAGAAAAGATATAGAATCGCTTCTCGGAACAAAGGTCTATCTGGAGATCTTCGTAAAGGTCAAGGAAGGCTGGCGCGATTCCGATATCGCCATCGCGAACTTCGGTTACGACCGCAAGGAACTGTAAAAAAAGAACCCGCAGATTTAAAACTGCGGGTCTTTTATTGCGGATCAGTATCTCTTGGAAGCCTTCTTACGAGCAGCCTCGCTCTTCTTCTTGCGCTTTACGCTCGGCTTTTCGTAATGCTCTCTCTTTCTGAGCTCGGACATGACTCCGTCTCTGGCGCAAGAGCGCTTGAATCTCTTAAGAGCACTTTCCAGATTTTCGCCTTCTCTGACGACGATCTGTGCCATAACTTCGTTCACCTCCTTGCTTTTACGAATCAGTTCTCTTGTCGAACAGACAAAATTATAAACGCTTCAATAGCCTTGTGCAAGTACTTTTTTAAAAGACCAGCTTAGCTTCGATAAATTCCTTCAGCTTGTCGATGGGAACGCGTTCCTGCTTCATTGTGTCGCGGTCGCGGACTGTTACGCAGCCGTCGGTCTCGGTGTCGAAGTCCACGGTGAGGCAGAACGGGGTGCCGATCTCGTCCTGGCGGCGATAGCGCTTTCCGATGCTTCCCGGAAGGTCGTAATCCACCATAAAGTACTTGGAGAGTTCGTTATACAGTTCGGTCGCCTTGTCAGCCTGCTTCTTTGTGAGAGGGAGAACGGCGGCTTTGTACGGCGCAAGGAACGGGTGGAAGTGCATTACCACGCGGGTATCGGTCTTTCCGTCCTCGCCGGTCAGGGTCTCCTCGTCATAAGCGTCGCAGAGGAAGGCCAGGGCCATTCTGTCCGCGCCGAGCGACGGTTCGATTACATAGGGGATATAGCGGTCGTTCGTGACAGGATCGACATACTCCATGCTCTGTCCGGAGGTCTCCTGATGGCGTCCGAGGTCGTAGTCGGTACGGTCGGCAATGCCCCAGAGCTCGCCCCATCCGAAGGGGAAGAGGTACTCGAAGTCCGTGGTAGCCTTGCTGTAGAAGGACAGCTCTTCCGGAGAATGGTCGCGGAGGCGGAGCTTGTCCATATTCATGCCGAGGTCCTCGAGGAACTTGCGGCAGTAGCCTCTCCAGTATTCGAACCATTCGAGGTCGGTTCCGGGAACGCAGAAGAATTCGAGTTCCATCTGCTCAAATTCGCGGATGCGGAAGATGAAGTTGCCCGGGGTGATCTCGTTTCTGAAGGATTTGCCTATCTGGGCGATTCCGAACGGGACCTTCTTGCGGGAAGTTCTCTGAACGTTCTTGAAGTTTACGAAGATGCCCTGGGCGGTCTCCGGACGCAGATACAGTTCGGATTTGCTGTCTTCGGTCACGCCCTGGAAGGTCTTGAACATCAGGTTGAACTGGCGGATGCCGGTAAAGTCGGCCTTTCCGCACTGCGGGCAGACGATGTTGTGCTCTTTGATGTAGCTTTCCATCTGCTCGTTGCTCCAGCCATCGACCGAGCCTCCGAGGTCGATGCCGTTCTCATCGGCGAAATCTTCTATGAGCTTGTCCGCGCGGAATCTTGCCTTGCAGGCCTTGCAGTCCATGAGCGGATCGGAGAAGCCCCCGACATGACCGGATGCGACCCAGGTCATCGGGTTCATGAGTATTGCCGCGTCAAGTCCGACATTGTAGGGAGATTCCTGCACAAAGCGCTTCCACCATGCCTTTTTGACGTTGTTCTTGAATTCCACGCCTATGGGGCCGTAGTCCCATGAGTTTGCCAGTCCGCCGTAGATCTCGGAGCCGGGGTATAAAAATCCTCTGCCTTTGCAAAGCGCCACAAGGGCGTCCATCGTAAGTTCTTTTTCCATTGTTCCTCCGGTAATAGTTAATTATTCGTTCTTTTCTTCCATGTCGGAAAGATCGAGATCTGAAAGATCAAATTCGTCGGACTTGGCGACTTCTTCGACTGTCTCCTCGACCTTGCCTGTAAAGCCTTCCGCCTTGTCCTTTGCGAAGTTGATTATATCTTCGCCCTTGTCCTTGGCGTAGTCGAAGAATTCCCCGCCTTTTTCCTTTGCGGCGTCCACATATTCTCCGCCTTTTTCAACGACGTTGTTGTATATCTCCCTGGTCTTGTCCGCGGCTTCGCCGAAGATCACTCCGCCCTTGGACTTAACAGTGTCGAAGGTATCGTTGGCCTTGCCGGAAATGTCGATGACTTCTCCGTCGACTTTGACGATCTCTATCTCGCACTTGGTGCCGAACGCCGCGATCACGGACGCGACAGCAGCCCACGGGAAGATCACGGTGCCGATAATGCCTACGTTTACGGGGATATTGACTACGGTCTCGCCGTTTCTCTTGATGGAGATCTTGCTCACGTTGCCCTTGCGGATGAATTCCTTTATCTTTTCGAGGGCGTCGTTGGCGGCGGTGCTGCGGTCTTTCTTTTCCTCGCTTCCGGCATCGATGGTATCCTCGATGGCGACTATCGCGTCTACGACGCTTCCGTTCGCGGCTTCGAGCGCTTCCTTGGCTTCTTTATAGCTTGTACCTGTGCGGTCTTTTACGAGTTCGATCTTTTCCAAGGTGATTTCTGTGTTTTCCATTTCTGTTCCCCTTTCTTTTTTATATTTTAAGCCCTTCGCTTCTGAGATCGTCTATCCCCAGATGCCATGAATACCAGGCTTTTAATATCTCTCTTACGCGCCTTTCCGTATCCGGCTTGAGCGCAAGGTTTTCCAGCGTCTGCATCGGCCCTTCGGAAAGGAATTTAAGCACGTCCGTGAGCTCTTTGTCCGTCCGGAACAGCCTGTCGCGATGCCTGTCGATGCCTTCGGCGCAGGTCCTGCAGACTGTACCTCCCTGTTTTACGGAGATGAAGTCCAGGTCTGTCAGGCTTCCGCACATGGTACAGCGGGTCATTTCCGGCCCGCTTCCGGTAAGCCTCAGCGCTTTTGCCTGAAATCCCGCGACGAGAGTTTCGAATGCCGCGCGCCGTTTTTCCAGTATCGTCAGGAAATCCGCAAGAAGTCCGAAAAGCTCCGGGGAAGGCTGATCCTCCGGCAGTATCTTGTCTGTGAGCTCGAGAACATAGGACGCTGCCATAAACCGGTCGATGTCCTCCCCTATGGCGTAGAAACCTTTTACGGTCTCCGCCCCGTTGATGCTGTAGCTGTCCCTGCCGCGGAAGAGCTCATAATGACCCAGAGTGAACGGTCTGAGCGCAAGCGCTGTCTTGTTTTTGCCTCGTTCGCTCAGAGACGTGCCTGCGCTGATCTTGCCGTACTGCTTCGTGAACAGAAGGATCATGCGCCTGCCGTTAAGAGTCTTGGTCTGTCTCAGGATTATTCCGTCGGTATCGATATACATATCAAATAATATTAACACTTTTTCTTATGATTGAAAATAGGCGAGATGACGTTTGTAGAGCGGCAAATTGGTTTTGTTACAGGTAAAAATGGAAATTAATTTACATTTCCAATATGGAATTAAAGTTAAATTATGGGTTGACAATGCGCGTATGATATGCTAAATTAAGAAAAAATAGCACTTGTTGGAATTTTGGCGATTTGGAGAGTGGTTATGAGAGTAGGGATTCAGAGCAAGGATCAGGATTACGCGCACGCGCTGGCATCAGCCTTTGCGCTCAGGATGAAGGACTGCGAGGTCGCAGTTGTGCCGCCGGCAGGCAGCTATGCTTATGACGACAGAGTTCCGTTCCGCATTGACGGCGTCGATCTGCTAATTTCGGACCAGACAGAGGTCAGCGGGGAAGGGATAATGAAACTGCCGCGCTACGAACATATCAACGAGATCTGCGAAATGGCAAGGGAATATCTGCCGGATCCGGACAACAGTTTTCTTCTGCAGAAAGGTATATCCTGTGAGCTTGCCGGATTCACATCAGGCAGCGGCGGAGCCGGCACCAGCTCGGCAGCGCTTACGATGGGCAGGCTGGTCTCAAGGCTTACAGGCCTTAAGACTGCGTATGTTTCGTTCGCGCCGTTCTGCTACAACGGTGTCAGGGAGGATGAATACGGGCTTGTGTGCCTTCCTGCGGTCTCGGGTAAAAATCCGCTGGCTGAGTCAGACGCCGGGCAGATCGCCGAGTATCTGCGGACAAATCTTGCCGGCTTTGACAGGGCTGTCCTGGATGTTCCGTATTCCCACCCGTGCAGCGGAAGGATACTTGCAATGTGCGAGAGGAACATAGTAGTCGTGGCGCCTCGTCCGGAAGGAGACAGGTCTTCGGAATATATTGCGGAAATGCTTCTGAGGCTCGCGTCAGAGCAGGAAGACAGGGAAGTCTTTGTCTTTCGGCCTGAGTACGACCCCGGGAGTTTTTCGAAGGACGGAGCCGAACTGCACAGCAGTTACGGCACGGAGGTGAGGCGGCTTGCGCGAGAACTGGGATACGTATAGCAGCATTTCCGTTGAGGCTCTTGCCGAAAAAGTCCTTGCTGACATCACTTCCGGCATGGACGACGACGGCGTCGACGCCCTCTGCGGCAGCGCAATAGAAAACTGCCCGGAGGCGGCGGATCTTACCCCTTCGGACAGAGCATCCCTCAGAAGGCTGGTGTTCTGCACGCTACGCAGGGAACTGGAGATACTCCAGGACTACGCGGACGATCCTTCGGTAACGGAGATAATGGTCAACGGCAAGGACGACATTTTTCTGGAACATGGGGGCAGGATAGAAAAAGCCCCGGTGCATTTTGAAAGCCGGGAACGTCTTATGAGGGTAATTCAGCGGATCGCGGCGGAGGTGGGACGGGAGATGAACGATCTCAATCCCATAGTCGACGCAAGGCTTTCGGACGGATCGAGGGTAAACGCAGTCAACTCAAATATCGCCATAAACGGTCCCATACTTACGATAAGAAAGTTCAACAAAAGCCGCATGAGCATGTCGGATCTTATCCGGCAGGGAGATATAAGTCCGGAAGCCGCGGAGTTTCTGCGGAAGGTCGTTAAGAGCGGATATAACATATTCGTCAGCGGCGGCACGAGCTCCGGGAAGACAACTCTGCTCAACATCCTGTCGGATATGATCCCTCCTGAAGAGAGGCTGATCGTGATAGAGGACTCCGCCGAACTGCAGATACGCAGCCATGACAATGTCGTCAGGCTTGAGGCGAGGAATGCCAACGCGCAGGGCAAGGGTGAGGTGAGCATCAGGGATCTGATACGCACCAGCCTGAGAATGCGGCCTGACCGCATTATTGTCGGGGAGGTCCGCGGCGGAGAAGTCGTGGACATGCTCGCCGCCATGAGCACGGGTCATGACGGGTCATTATCAACGGGGCACGCGAATTCTCCCGCGGGGATGCTTCTCCGGCTGGAGACTCTGTTCCTGGCGGCATCAGGCTTTCCGCTCGACGCTGTGCGGGGACAGATCGCGGGAGCTATAGACCTCTTTGTTCATCTTGCGAGGACCTCTGACGGGCATCGCAGGGTCGTTGAGATATCCGAGGTTGCTGGGTATGAAAATGGAGTTATCAGGCTTAACACATTATTTGAATACTATCCGGGCGAAGGTCTCAGAGCTGTCGGCAGCGGGCTCGTCAACACAGCAAAGCTCCGCCTTGCCGGAGAATTATGATCTTTATGAGGCGGACCGGGCAGAACGCATCAGATATTACGCGGCCGCATGCGCGGCATTGGCTGTTCTGGGGTTTCTGTTTTACAGAAGTATTGCCGCGTCGGTCGTATGCACGGTCTTTTCAAAGCCTCTGGAAAAGGTGTATCTGAGATACCGCGCCAGATCCAGAAAGGAAAAACTGCTCGAAGGATTCAGGGATGTGCTGTATACGATATCCGGATCGGTATCGGCCGGGAGGCAGATGCCCGCGGCCATATCCGACGCCTGCGTCCAGACTGAATCCGCTTACGGGGCGGACAGTGATATCCACCGGGAGATGCGGCGGATCTGCGGGATCTACGGCAGCGCCCACGGGGATATCGCGGAACTCCTGACGGATTTCGGAAGGCGCAGCGGACTCGACGAAATAAGGCAGTTTGCAGCGTCGTATGAGATATGCCGCAAGAGTGGCGGAGACGTCGAAAGCGTATGCCTTAAAAGCGCGTCACTGCTGCTGGATAAAATATCTTTTCAAAGTGAAGTGCGTTCGATGACTGCTCAGAAAAAGCTGGACATCGCGCTGCTTTCATCGATGCCGGTGCTTGTTCTCCTGATGCTGAACCTTACTTCGTTCAGCTATGTTTCACCGCTGTATGCCGGTCCGGGCGGAAGGCTTCTTATGACCGTCTGCCTGGCCGGGATCGCGGCGGCGCTGCTGCTGAGCATCAGGATAACGGAGATCGACGTATGAAGGACATAAAGCCGGAATGGCTGGTTTATGAGGGTGAAGACACCGCAGAAGAACTTAATCGCTGCGACGAACGCTTTAAGCGAAGCGTCGCGGCTGCCGCAGCCGCGGCGTTTGTCATAGCGGCTGTTTCTATGGCTTCGGGGTTCTTTTCTCCGGGGATAGACGAGCTGCTTTCCCGGGGCGATTACGGAGAAGGCAGCCGGGAGATAGTGCTTGATCTGGGAATGGATATAGGGGGACGGAGATATCATGAGGACGCGGACATCCTTATCCGGGAAAAAGAACTGAGCGAAGCGGACGCATATCATCTGTTTGACCGGTGCGCAGAAAGTCTCCCAGCGGAGCTTGCGCAGCGCTTCGGGGACGGTCACGCGGTGTCGTCGGACATGGATCTGCCGTCGGAGTGGAACCATGTGGCTATCTCCTGGCGCAGCGAGGATCCTGAAATCGTCACAGACGACGGACAGCTTTTGCTTCCGCTTCCGGCTGAGGCCGTAAGTGTCCGTTTTTCCGTCTTCATGCATGCCGGAGGCCGGATAGAGGAAGGGCAGATAGAAGTCCCTCTGGACCCGTTCGCGGCAGATCCGGATCTTGTCGCCGAAAGAGTTGCGGCCGGGCTTTCCGAAGATCTTTCCGCTGACAGCAGAGGAAATGTACTTGAACTTCCTGCGGATTACAGGGGCGTGGCGCTTGAATGGAAGACCCCGGGCGTCAGATTCCCGACCGTGGTCATCCCGCTGCTTTTACTGGCTGTGCTGGCGCTTTATTTTTCAAAGTACGACGCCTTAAAGCGGGAATGCGCAAAAAGAAGATCCGCTTTTGAGGCTTCAGTCCCGGACCTGAGCCTGAGGCTGGTGCTGTTCCTGAACGCGGGCCTGGTAGTCAGTTCGGCTCTGGATGAACTTATTGTTCAGACTGAAAACGACCCGTCACCGCTGTTTCGCAAAATGCGGGAGATAAAGCGGCGGTGCGACGCCTCCAATTCAGGCTTTGAGGCTGCTTTCAGCGAATATGCCGCGTCTACGGGCAACAGGGATCTTACGAGGATCGCCACTATGATCTTCGAAAACAGCGGACGCGGAAGCGAACTTGCGTCAAAACTCGAAGCTGAACGCAGCAGGCAATGGTACGAAAGGCTTAACTCGGCGAAAGCAAGGGCAGGGGAAGCAGAGACAAAGCTTTGCCTGCCGCTGATGCTGCTCCTGATAGTACTGGTCATCATCGCGGCGGCTCCCGCGCTTATGAATATGTAAAAGAAAAGGGGAAACGATATGAATACTTTACTGATGAGATTCAGAAAAAACCTGTTTTCGGACAGCGAATCAGGCATGGAACTGGTACAGGTCGCAATACTTATAGCTATCGCAATAGTTTTGGGTCTTATTTTCAAGAACCAGATAACAGATTTCGTGAACAGTGTTTTCAAAGATCTTAAGGGAAGCTTTTAAAAGCAGGGATGGTTACGCTATGGTGGAAGCGGCGCTTATCTTTCCGCTGATCATACTTATCGTGTTCGGAATAATAAGCATTTCGGTATCCAAATACAACGACGTTTCGGAAAGCTCGGGGCGGCATAAAGAGGATGCCCGGGCTTGGATTGAAGACAGCGGACTGCATGCGGAGGACGCGCTGCGCGCGAGGTGGTTCCTTGAAAAAACTCAGGCAGAATGACGGTTTCAGCACGGTATATCTTGTTCTGATAATGTCCTCGCTGATATTTCTGATAATCATCGCGTATGAAGCGGCAGCGGGAAACGCTGCTTCCGCCGCGGCGGAGAATATCTGCCTTACGGCCGGAAGGTCTGTGCTGTCGGAATACCAGCCTCAGCTGTATTCGAGATACGGGATCTTTGCGCTTAAAGCAAGAGATGACGATCTTTCGGAGATCGCTTCTTATTACATCGGAAGATCCTGTGGCGGCAGAGGTGTCGTCGCAGTGTCGCTGACAGACTGCGAAGTAAATACGGAAAGATATCCCGGGCTGAGCGCGGCAGCCTTGTCTGAGCAGATAAACAGGCTTGGCATGCTTTGCGCCGCAAAGGCTGTTTTAGATGAAACTGATCTTGCGGCGCTTTTCGGAAGTCTGGCGGATTCGGAGCAGGTCAATTCGGAAAAAGCCTCGCAGAGCCTGCGGGACCTAAATAGCCTTAAGGATTATACTGATGCGGAACCTGCTTATGAGGATCCCGAGACAGGGGAACTGATAGAGGAAAAGTCCGAAAGTCCGGAAGCTGCCGAAACGCGCAGGCAGGCCAGAAGGCTGCTTCAGGATTACAAAAAAGCGACCGATCCTGACTGCGCAGGCGAAGCGCCTGACGGAGGAAAAGTTCTTGACCGGGCTGCCGCGGGTTCTCTTCCGACGGCAGATCTGGGCATAGGCAAAACAGCTTCGGTGCTGCTTTCCGGCGGGGCTTTGGAGATCGGAGGACGCAGTGTGCTTACCGGAGAATATATCCTGACCGTCTGTTCAGACGCGCTGGGGCCGAATCCCGAAGGCGCTCTGTCGTATGAATCAGAATACATTCTGTACGGCAGTGGCAGCGACAGGGAAAACGCCGCCGCTGCAAGACGGGCAGTGTTTGGGATACGCTTTGCCGCAAACCTGGCGGAGATATTTGCCGATCCGGAAAAGATGTCGGAGCTGAGTTCGATTGCGGCATCTGCCTTCAGTTTTATCCCCCTTCCGGCGGCGGTATTCATGCTGGCTTCGATCGACGCCGGCATCCGTGCCGGAGAAGAGCTTTCCGAAATAATGGACGGAGGGACCGTTCCTCTCATAAAAACAGTCCCGTCGTTCGGAAGCTACCGCGATTATCTGAGGATCCTGCTGCTCGCGCTTGATAACGATATTAAGACCGCAAGGCTTATGGATATTATGCAGCTTGAGGTCCAAAGGATCTCAGGCAGGGGATTCTGTTTCAGGGATTATGCTTACGGTTTCGAACTGCACGCGGAATTCGATAAACCGGTCAGGTTCTCGAGATTTCTTGATATAGGCGACAGGCGACATGGGGAGATCAATCAGATTCATACGTACAGATAACAGAGGTTCGCTTACTGTTGACGCGGCGTTCTGCCTTCCGATATTTATTGCCGCAATGGCTTTGCTCGTCATGCTTATCCCTCAGGCAGGGATCGAGGAGAGCGCCAGGCGCGGTATGACCGTCAGCGCCATGACGACTGTCGACGCGGCTCCGGTCTTCGGGGAGGACGAGTCTGCGGGAGCGTCGGCAGCGGTCTATCTTGCGGCTTTTTCATCATATAAACACGCCGAAGGGAACATCGGAGGCGTTTATACCGGGCCGGTGTTTTTCGGTGAGGAAGCGGTACTGGACAGCGGACTTTACATAGACCATATTGCGTCCTCATCCGCGCTTATCCGCACAAAGATGCCGCTCCCCGGCCTTTTTTTCAGATATATGCACGCATCTGAGAACATAGCATTCAGACCGTTTGCCGGAGAGTCTTCCGAGGGTCCGGACGCGGACAGCTTAAGGGTCTATGTTTTTCCGAAACGGGGAGAACGCTATCATATCGCGGGATGCCAGGTGTTGAAGAACGGCGGGGTCCAGACAGTTCTGACCGCGTCTTTAAGAAAGCGCCTCAAGGCATGCACTATATGCGACCCGGGAGATCTGCCGGACGGGGCTCCGGTCTATATGTACAGCTCGCAGAGCGGAGCGTACCACAGAAAAAGCTGTTCCATAGTGACTAAAACATTCATAAGCATGCCGCGAAGCGAGGCTGTTGAGAGGGGATATACACCCTGTATGGTATGCGGAGGCGGAGGATGACTAAACTCGAATACACAATTGAAAACGGAGCTGTACTGCCGTATCAGCTGGAAGTTCTGCGGTCCGGGCAGTGCAAAGCGCTGCTTCCGGGTTCGTACTACATAGAAGACGGAGCGGTGCATATTATCTGCGAACTGTCGGGTACCGTAAGTCTTTTTGATATGCTCAGGACAGACGGAAACGAGCTGCTTTCGGGTTTCAGAAGCCTTCTGGGAGCAATGCGGAGAATAATAGAAGCATCGTCGCTTGCGGAAGGATATCTCATAGACGGCTCAAATCTGTCCTTCAGCGCGGAAGATATTTATTTTGGAGCTGACGACGGCCGCGCAAGGCTAATCTTAAAACCCGACAAAGACAGCCTGGCAGAGGCGGTCTATTCTCTCTGCGGGGAAATACGAAAGCGCTGTCCGTCAGTAAACGCTGACGCGCTCGCTGAAAGGATCAAAAAAGAAGCAGCGAGAGGAACTCTGGGGAGCGGCAGGATGCTCAGAGTGCTCAGTTCGTGGGAGTTCGAACTCAGCGACGGCTCTGCCCGCAGCTGAAGCGCGGGTTTCATATATATTTGCGAAAACTGAGATGATCGAAAGGAGAAAAAATGGATTACGAAATCTGGGAAGACGACGCGTTTGTTATGGAGACCGGTGAAAGCTACGGTGAGGCTAAGGAAAGGCGTCCTCTGGAAGTGAAGATCGTGGAGCATCTGGCGGTATTCAGAAGCAACGCGAGCGGCTGGGCAAAGGAACTGAATATGGTTTCCTGGGGAGGCAACCAGCCTAAGTTCGACATACGCGAATGGTCTCCGGACCATACGAAAATGTCAAAGGGAGTCACGCTTTCAAACGCGGAAGCAGAGACGCTTTTCAAATGCATGCAGCGCAAAGGGATAGGTGAAGAAAAAGCCGCTTTGGCGGCGTCATTCTGACGATTAAACTACAGTTATCCGCTGCTTTATGGTATAATGATAACGGCCGCAATTCTGCGGCCGCTTATTGCTTACATCGGAGAATATCATTTAATGAAGCAGCAGGGCAATTTCGCCGAGGGATCGATCTCCAAG